>NZ_JBSXNM010000045.1:0-206602 GCF_056857655.1 Paracoccus sp. L-17 | reverse complement strand
GCCGTCGATCTGGTCATAGGCGCGGAAATCGCCGAAATATTTCGTGATCGCCGCCGTCAAGGTCGTCTTGCCGTGGTCAACATGGCCGATCGTCCCGATATTGACGTGCGGTTTCGTCCGTTCAAACTTTGCCTTTGCCATCTAGGGCCTCCTGATCGCGGGGCGTGGCATGAGATGGCCCCGAATTGACGTGCGCCGCGATGTATAAGCCGGCCCCGGAAAAATCAAGCCTCCGCAAGCCTGCATTTCCAAGGCAAAAGCCGCCCCGCCCGACGCAAGATTGTCGTGACGCCGGGAACCGGTCGGGCCGGATGCGGGTTCGCGTGCTGACGCGCCGCCCGGCCGGGCGGCCCCAGCCGAAAGGACCACGTCATGAGCCTGATGAAAACACTTGCCCGCGTCGCCGCCGGAGTCATGCTGGCCAAGGGAATCGGCGCGGTGATGCGCAATCAGTCCGGATCCTCGCAGCGTGGTCGCGCGGATGGTCGGGGCGGCGGGCTGCTGGACGACCTGTTCGGCAACAATCTCGATGGACAGGGCCAGGGCAATCTGCGCGACCGGCTGGGCCAGGTCCTGGGCGGCCGTTCGGGCAGTCAGGCGGGGACGGGCCAGGCCTATGGCGGTCGCGGGTCGGGCGGCGCCCGCGGGGGCCTGGGCGGTTTGCTGGACGGACTTGGCGCGGGCGGGTCCGCGTCGGGCAGCGGGCTGGGCGGGTTGCTGGGCCAGCTTTCGGGCGCCGGCAGAACGGGCGACGCCCCTCGCGGTGGCAGCGGCGGCGGTCTGGGCGACCTGCTGGGCGGACTGCTGGGCGGCGCCGCCGGCGGCGCCGCGGCCGGCGGGCTTGCGCGCAAGGATTCGCAGCCGCAAAACGACGCGAGCTTCGGCGAATTGTTCAACGATGCGGTGATCCGCGATGACGAACCCGAGATCGCGCCCACTCCGGAACAGAACGCCGTGGCGGGGCTGATGCTGCGGGCGATGATCCAGGCCGCCAAATCCGATGGCCGCATCGACGATGCCGAAAAGCAACGACTGCTGGGACATCTGGGCGACAGCCTCGACGACGACGAACGGCAGTTCATCCGCGAACAGATGGCCGCGCCGGTCGATGCCAGGGCGCTTGCAGGCGAAGTGCCCAAAGGGCTGGAGGCACAGGTCTATCTGATGTCCCTGCTGGCCATCGATTTCGACAATGAAGACGAGGCCCGCTATCTGCGTGATCTGGCCCAGGCCATGGGCCTGTCGCGCGAGGCCGTGAACGGCATCCATGCCGAGGCCGGCGCCACACCGCTCTATACCTGACCCGTGCTGCGCGACCGGCGCGGAAAGACGCCTGGCGGGCCATCGCAATCCCGTGATCGATTCGCGATGAGAATTGATCCGGCTCCGGCCCTCTGCCAGTATCGGCGCCACGAAGGCCAGATATTTCAACAGGGAAACAGCCATGAAATTCTTGACCATCGCGGCCATCGCCGTCACAGCCGCCCTGCCCCTTGCCGCCCATGCCGAGCAGGAGGAAGACGTTCTCCAGGGGCGACAGGGCTATATGAAGCTGCTGTCACTGAACATGGCGCCCCTGGCCGCGATGGCAAAGGGCGAGATCGACTATGACGAGGCCGCGGCCTCGAAAGCCGCCGCCAATATCGAGGCACTGACGAAATACGACATTCCGCCGCTTTTCATCGAGGGCACCGCCAATGGCGAGATGGAGGGATCCGACGCGCTGCCGGCGATCTGGGAAAAGCCCGAAGACTTCGCCATGTCCTATGCCGCCCTCGGAGAGGCCGCGAGCGGCGCCTCGGAGGCGGTGAAGGGCGGACAGGCCAATATCGGCCCGGTCCTGCAAAAGCTGGGCGGCGCCTGCAAGGATTGTCACGACAGCTTCCGCAAGAAGTAATGGGCCGGTCCCGCGAGGCGCGCAAGATTCGGGTCTGGGATCCCGCGCTGCGATTCTATCACTGGACACTGGCGCTGCTGGTGGTCGTGAACTGGCTTCTGGGCCAGTTCGGCCCGAACGTGATGACACTGCATTTTTCGCTGGGATACGCGATCGTCGCGTTGCTGGTCTTTCGCATCATCTGGGGCTTTGTGGGTCCGGCGCCGGCGCGCTTTGGCACCTTCCTGCGCGGACCCTCGGCCGTGGCGGGCTATCTGCGCCACGTCCTGGATCGCTCCCCCAGTCATTGGTTCGGGCATAATCCGCTGGGCGCGCTGTCTGTCATCGCCATGCTTCTTGCGCTGATCTGGCAGGTCGGAACGGGATTGATTTCGGACCCCGAGGATTTCGTGAATGTCGGTCCGCTGGCCGGGGACGTGCCGGGATGGCTGTCGCGAAAGGCGGTCGGCTGGCACAGCCTCGGCGGCAGCATCGTGCTGATCCTGCTGTTTCTGCACGTGGCGATGATCCTGTTCTACCGATTGTGGAAGAACGAGGATCTGGTCCGCCCGATGATCACGGGCTGGAAATGGGTCCGGAAGCGCTGACCGGCGCCGCAGAGGTCGGCCGGACCGCGACTCAGTCGAACTTGTGATTGCGGGGAAAGCCGCGGGGGGCCATGCGCCCGGCGCCGGCGCGCTTGCCCAGCCAATCGCCGAGATCGCTTTCGGTCCGGGTCTTGCCGCCCGTCATCGACCAGCTCAGCCCTTCGGAAAGCGTGACGAAGGTCGCGTCGGACAGCGTATCGGCGGCCACCAGCCCGCCGCCGTTGCCGAACCGCTGCAGGCGGACGCCCTTGCCGCGCGACATTTCCGGCAGATCGGCCAGCGGAAAGACCAGCATCTTGCGGTTCGTGCCGACCACCGCGACATGATCGCCGCCGACCGGCTTGCACAGCAGCGCGTCGCCGTTCAGCACCTGCTTGCCGGTCTTGGTCTGGGCCAGAATGTCGGCGGCATCGACGATGAAACCGTTCCCGGCTTTCGAAGCGACCAGATATTTCCGCCCCTCGCGCCAGGGGAACATCGCGATCACTTCGGCCTCATTGGGCAGATCCACCATCAGGCGCAGCGGCTCGCCCATGCCGCGCCCGCCGGGCAGCGCGTTGGCGGGCAGCGTGTAGAAACGACCGTTCGAGGCAAAGACCATCAGCTTGTCGGTCGTCTCGGCATGAAGCGCCATCGCCGGTCCGTCGCCGTCGCGGAACTTCAGTTCGGCATCCAGCGGCTGATGGCCCTTCATGGCGCGGATCCAGCCCATTCTGGACAGGATCACGGTCAGCGGCTCGCGCTCGATCATCGCCTCCATGTCGATCGGCGGGGCCTCGACCGCATCGGTGATCAGCGTCCGTCGCTGACCGTCGGGACTGGACTTGCCGAAGAGGTTGCGCACCTCCTTCATCTGATCGGCGATGCGCGCCCATTGCGCGGCCTCATCGCCCAGCATCGTCTGCAATTCCTCGCGTTCGGCCAGCAGGCTGTCGCGTTCGGCGCGAAGCTCGATCTCTTCCAGCTTGCGCAGGGCGCGCAGCCGCATGTTCAGGATCGCCTCGACCTGCACCTCGTTCAGAAAAATTCCGGAAACGCTGTCGCCGCCGCTCCAATCCTCCTGCATCAGCTTGCGTTTCGGATCTTCCTCGTAGCGGATGATCTCGATCACCCGGTCAAGGTTAAGATAGGCGACCAGATAGCCTTCCAGCACCTCCAGCCGCGCCGCGATCCGGTCCAGACGGAAATTCGCGCGCCGGATCAGCACCTCGCGGCGATGATCCAGAAAGGCGCGCAGAACCTCTTTCAGCGAGCAGACCCTGGGCACGCGGCCATCGATCAGGACGTTCATGTTCAGGCTGAAACGAATCTCCAGATCGCTGACGCGGAACAGGGCGGCCATCATCTGTTCGGGATCGACGGCCCGGGTCCTGGGTTCCAGCACGATGCGGATATCCTCGGCGGATTCGTCGCGGACATCGGCAAGAATCGGGATCTTCCTGGTCTGGATCAGGTCGGCCAGACGTTCGATCAGACGGGATTTCTGGACCTGATAGGGGATTTCGGTGACGACCACCTGCCATTGGCCGCGGCCCAGATCCTCCTGCTCCCACTTGGCGCGGACGCGAAAGGCGCCGCGGCCGGTGCGATAGGTTTCGGCGATCGATTCGCGGCTTTCCACGATCACCCCGCCGGTCGGGAAATCCGGGCCCTGCACGATGCCCGCCAGCGTGTCGTCGCGCGCCTCGGGCGTCTTGATCAGGTGCAGGCAGGCATCGATCAGTTCATGCAGGTTGTGCGGCGGGATATTCGTGGCCATGCCGACGGCGATACCGGATGCGCCATTGGCCAGCAGGTTTGGAAAGGCCGCCGGCAGCACGACCGGTTCGGTCAGGGTGCCGTCGTAATTGGCGCGAAAATCGACGCTGTTCTCGGCCAGCCCGTCCATCAGCGCCTCGGAGGCCTGCGCCAGCCGCGCCTCGGTATAGCGCGCGGCGGCCGGGTTGTCGCCGTCGATATTGCCGAAATTGCCCTGTCCGTCCACCAAAGGATAGCGCATGGCGAAATCCTGGGCCAGCCGCGCCATGGCGTCGTAGATCGCCGCATCGCCGTGGGGGTGGTAATTGCCCATCACGTCGCCGGTGATCTTGGCCGATTTTCGGAAGGCACCGTTGGGCGCCAGCCTGAGTTCGCGCATCGCATAGAGAATGCGGCGATGCACCGGCTTCAGTCCGTCGCGCGCATCGGGCAGCGCGCGGTTCATGATCGTGGACAGCGCGTAGGTCAGATAGCGTTCGCCGATCGCCCGGCTGAGCGGTTCGGCCTGAAGGTTCTGGTCGGGATCGTTCGGCACTTCGTCGGACATGACGGATGGATAGGCCGAGCCGCGCTGCCGGTCCAGACGAAAAGCGCAGGAAACGGGCGCGGAAAGCCCGGCCCGCGGCACCTCATCTCAAGGCTGATCGGGCAGATCGAAGGTCACCGCCTCGCCCCAGCCATGGACGCTGTCATGGGCGCGGATCCGCACCTGTGTCAGGTCTTGCGGCAGGTTTACCCCGCTCAGCGAGCGGGTGAAGGGCTGTTCATCCACATGCGGATGGACCAGTTCCCGCGTTCCCAGAACGGTATCGTCCGCGCCAAGGATCTGCCACGCATCGGCATAATGGTCCCAGCCTTCGTCGGCATGTTCGACCGCGACATCGAACCGCCACGTTCCGTCCTGGCTCATGGCCTCGATTCCGACCACGCGCGGCGAATTCGCCAGCGCCACGCCGGGCATCAGCACAAACAGCAAAAGCAATCGTCGCATCCGGAACATTTCCTTTTCATCTCGACGCCGTAAGCGGAATCAGGACCGTCCCATCGACGCGGCTTCCGCAACCATAGCAGGCCGGTCCGCAAATGCTGAGAGCGACGGCGTTCACGATCCCTTGCGGCCCCGCCCCTTGCGCCCCCGCCCCTTGCGGCCCCGCCCCTTGCAACCCGGCACGAACGTTCCATGACGGCAGGATGCGGTGAATCGCGGAACGCTTGCCGCCCGCGGGGCGGGGTTGCGCCCTTCGCCGGCTCTGCGGATCGGCAAAAATGGGAACGGGCGCCTCGAATCGGGCGTTCGGGTGGCGGATCGTTTATCGGGGCCGCGCAAGAGGTCATCCGGAAACAGGGTAGAGATATGGTCAGACTTGGTGTGTTCTTGGTGGTGACGCTGATCGGGCTGTATCTGGTCATGCTGGTCTTTGGTTCGGGCGATCTGCGTGCGGGGCGCGACGGGCCGCAGCCCCGGGCAATCGCGCCCGAAAAGCCCGATCCTCGGGCCGAGGCGCGCAGGGATCCCGCTCCCCGGCGCGCCCCCGAGGTCGTCGAGGCAGCCGCGCAGACCCCGCAGAAGGTGCAGGAATTTCCCGGCCCGCCGCTGCAACCTTCGCCCGAATATGCGGGACGGACACCACAGGATCCGGCGCAGGCCCCGCCCGGCACGCAGGAGCCGGTCTTCTATGTCACGGGCAACCGGGTGAATTTCCGCGCCGGTCCCTCGACCGGCGACCGGGTGATCGGGTCGCTTTCGCAAGGGGCGGCGGTCGAAGTCCTGGGTCCGACCGATGACGCCTGGATCAACATTCGCGATTCCGACGGCCGCGTCGGCTATATGTCCGCGCAGTTTCTCAGTCAGGCGCGGCCCTGATCATGGCGGGACGGGTGCTGATCACCGGCTGTTCGTCCGGCATCGGTCTGGATGCCGCGCGTCGGATGCAGCAGGAAGGCTGGCAGGTCGTGGCCACCTGCCGCAAACCCGGCGACATCAGCGCCCGCCAGGCCGAAGGGATGGAATGCCACCACCTGGAACTGGCGGATCCGGACAGCGTCCGGGCGCTGGTCGCGGACGTGCTGTCGGGCGGCCCAGTGGACGCGCTTGTCAACAACGCCGCCTTCGCCCTGCCCGGCGCGGTCGAGGACATGCCGCGCGGCGCCCTGAGCGCGATCTTCGAGACAAACCTGTTCGGCACCCACGATCTGAGCGTTCGCCTGATCCCCCATTTCCGCCGGCGCGGCGTCGGGCGGATCGTCAATATCAGTTCCGTCCTCGGGCTGATCGGCATTCCCTGGCGCGGCCCCTATGTAGCGACGAAATTCGCGCTGGAGGGCCTGACCGACGTGCTGCGGCTGGAAATGCAGGGCACCGGCATCCGCGTGATCCTGATCGAGCCCGGCCCGATCGCCAGCCGCATCCGCGAAAACGCCATCCCCCATTTCGAGCGTTGGGTGAACTGGCAGGACAGCCCCCGCGCCGATCAATACCGCGCAAGCCTGCTCAAGCGGCTCTATGAACCCGCGGGCAAGGATCGGTTCGAATTGCCGCCCTCGGCGGTCAGCGACAGGATCGTCCATGCGCTGACCTCGGACAGGCCGCGCCCGCGCTACTATGTCACGACGCCGACATGGATCTCGGGCTTCGGGCGGCGGCTGATGCCCACGCGGGCTCTGGACTGGTTTGCCCGCCGGGGCTAGGGTCGCGCCCGAAAGGTGGACAAGCTCATGCGGGACGGACCTCTCTTCTATATCGTGGTGCTGGCGATGCTGGTGGTGCTGGGCATCCTCGCCACCGGGATCGGCGGTTTCGCGCGCGGCGGCGAATTCAACCGCAAGCACGGCAATCGCCTGATGCGATGGCGGATCATCGGCCAGGCGATCGCCGTTGCCCTGATCCTGCTGTTCATCTGGCTGAGGTCGCGCTGATGGTTGTCCTGAACCGGATCTACACCCGCACCGGCGACAAGGGCGAAACCGCCCTGTCCGATGGCAGCAGGGTGGCAAAACATGACGCCCGCGTCGCCGCCTACGGCACCGTGGACGAACTGAACGCGACCCTGGGCCTGTGCCGCCTGCACGCGGCCGATGGCATGGCCGACCGTCTGGCCATGATCCAGAACGACCTGTTCGATCTGGGCGCGGACCTGTCGCGGCCGGATATCGGGGCGGACGATCAGGCGGATCATCCCGTGCTGCGGATCATCGACGCGCAGGTCGCGCGCCTCGAAACCCAGATCGACGACATGAACGACGATCTGCAACCCTTGCGCAGCTTCATCCTGCCAGGCGGTTCCGCCCTTGCGGCGCATCTGCACCTGTCGCGCACTGTGGCCCGCCGCGCGGAACGCTGCGCGACCGCCCTGGCGGCGACGGGCGATGCCAATCCGGCGGCCATCCGCTACCTGAACCGCCTGTCGGACTGGCTGTTCGTCGCCGCCCGTCAGGCTAATGGCGGCGGAACCGAGGATATCCTGTGGGTTCCGGGCGCCAGCAGATAGACACCGCCCGACGATACAAGTCGGGCGCAAACGCAGCGTCGGAAGCCGTTTTTCGGCTGTTCCCGGGCGGGACCAGCCGCTAACACTTGGCCCCGACGAAGGACGCAACCAAGGGAGAGCAGCCACATGAAGGTTCTCGTGCCGGTGAAGCGGGTGATCGACTACAACGTCAAGGCCCGTGTGAAAGCCGATGGATCCGGGGTCGATCTGGCCAATGTGAAGATGTCGATGAACCCCTTCGACGAGATCGCGGTCGAAGAAGCGATCCGGCTGAAGGAAAAGGGCGCGGCCGATGAGGTCGTGGCCGTCAGCATCGGCGTCAAGCAGGCGGCCGAGACGCTGCGCACGGCCTTGGCGATGGGCGCCGACCGGGCGATCCTGGTCGTGGCCGCCGAGGACGTGCACCAGGATATCGAGCCGCTGGCCGTGGCCAGGATCCTGAAAGCCGTGATCGACGAGGAGCAGCCGAAGCTGGTCATCGCCGGCAAGCAGGCGATCGACAACGACATGAACGCCACCGGCCAGATGCTGGCGGCGCTGCTTGGCTGGAGCCAGGCGACCTTTGCCAGCAAGCTCGAGATCGAGGGCGACAGCGCGAAGGTCACCCGCGAGGTCGATGGCGGGTTGCAGACCATCGAGGTCAGGCTGCCCGCGATCGTCACCGCCGATCTGCGCCTGAACGAGCCGCGCTATGCCAGCCTTCCCAACATCATGAAGGCCAAGAAGAAGCCGCTGGACGAAAAGACGGCCGCCGATTACGGCGTCGATGTCTCGCCCCGGCTCGAGATCGTGTCGACCCGCGAACCCGAGGGCCGCAAGGCCGGGATCAAGGTCGATTCGGTCGACGAACTGGTTGCGAAACTGAAAGAAGCGGGGGTCGTGTGATGGCTGTTCTTCTGCTGGGTGAAGTCACGAATGGCGAACTGAGCCGCGACGCGACGGCCAAGGCCGTGGGCGCGCTGAAATCCCTGGGCGAGGTCACGGTGCTTTGCGCCGGCGCCCAGGCGAGGGCCGCGGGCGACGAGGCCGCGACGATAGACGGCGTGGCCAGGGTGCTGGTGGCCGAGGATGCGCTTTACGGCCACCGTCTCGCCGAACCGGCGGCGGCGCTGCTGGTGTCGCTGGCCGGGGATTACAGCCACATCGCCGCGCCTGCCACGACGGATGCCAAGAACATCATGCCGCGCGTCGCGGCGCTGCTGGATGCGATGGTGATCCCGGACGTCTCGGCGGTGATCGATGCCGACACGTTCGAACGCCCGGTCTATGCCGGCAACGCGATCCAGACGGTGAAATCCAGGGACGCCAAGAAGGTGATGACCATCCGCACCGCCAGCTTCGACGCGGCAGGCGACGGCAACAGCGCCCCGGTCGAGGCGATCGGCGCCGCCGAGGATCCGGGCCTGTCGAAATGGGTCGGCGACGAGGTCGCCGAAAGCGACCGGCCAGAACTGACCTCGGCCGGGCGTGTCGTCTCGGGCGGCCGCGGCGTGGGGTCCAGGGACGATTTCGCCATCATCGAGGCCCTGGCCGACAAGCTGGGCGCCGCCGTCGGCGCATCGCGCGCGGCCGTCGATTCGGGCTATGCCCCGAACGACTGGCAGGTCGGTCAGACCGGCAAGGTGGTGGCGCCGGAACTCTATGTCGCCGTCGGCATCTCGGGCGCGATCCAGCATCTTGCGGGCATGAAGGACAGCAAGGTCATCGTCGCGATCAACAAGGACGAGGAAGCCCCGATCTTCCAGATCGCCGATTACGGCCTGGTGGGCGATTTGTTCCAGATCGTGCCCGAATTGACGGAAAAGCTGTAGCAGCCTCTCCGTTGCCCAAATACCCAAACAACCGCCCCCCGCCGGGGGCGGTTTTGCATTGCAGCATGACCGCGCCCGCCCTATCGTCGCGCCGGTCAGGAAACGAGGCGAGAATGGCGATCGAGACGGTTGGAATCATCGGCGCGGGCCAGATGGGCAACGGCATCGCCCATGTCTTCGCCCTCGCGGGCTATGATGTGGTGCTGAACGACATCAGCCCGGATGCCCTGGACAAGGCCCTGTCCCTGATCGACCGGAATCTCGAACGTCAGGTCGGTCGCGACAGGATTTCGGCCGAGGACAAGAAGGCTGCGATGGGGCGCATCACGACCACGCTTCGTCTGGCCGATCTGGGCCGGACCGACCTGGTGATCGAGGCCGCGACCGAACGCGAGACCGTCAAGCAGGCCATTTTCGAAGACCTTCAGCCGCACCTGAAGCCCGAGACGATCCTGACCTCGAACACGTCCTCGATCTCGATCACGCGACTGGCCAGCCGCACCGACCGGCCCGAGAAATTCATGGGCTTCCACTTCATGAATCCGGTTCCGGTCATGCAATTGGTCGAACTGATCCGCGGCATCGCCACCGACCAGGCCACTTTCGATCTGCTGCACGAGGTCGTCAGGACGCTGGGCAAGACCGCCGCCAGCGCCGAGGATTTTCCCGCCTTCATCGTCAACCGCATCCTGATGCCGATGATCAACGAGGCGGTCTATACGCTGTACGAGGGGGTGGGATCGGTCAAATCCATCGACGAATCGATGAAACTGGGCGCGAACCATCCGATGGGACCGCTGGAACTGGCCGATTTCATCGGGCTGGATACCTGCCTTGCGATCATGAATGTGCTGCATGACGGGCTGGCCGACACGAAATACCGTCCCTGCCCTCTGCTGACGAAATATGTCGAGGCCGGCTGGCTGGGCCGCAAGACCGGCCGCGGCTTTTACGACTATCGCGGCGAAACGCCCGTTCCGACACGCTGAGCGTCGTTTCCTGACGCGCAAGAAGTCTCGGCTGACGCTGGACTGCGCAGACAATCAGAAACCTGACAGGAAGGCAAACCCATGACGATTCCGAAGACAACCACCCTCGCGCTGCTGCTGGCGGCCGTGGCCACGCCTGTTCTGGCCGACGACCCCGCGACCTGCAAGACGGTGCGCTATTCCGATCCCGGCTGGACCGACATTACCGCCACCAACGGCGTCGCGGCGGTGCTGCTGGAGGCATTGGGCTATACGCCCAAGATCGCCACGCTGTCGGTGCCGGTTGGCTATGAGGCGCTGAAGAACGGCGACACCGACCTGTTCCTGGGCAACTGGATGCCCGCGCAGCAGAAATTCCGCGACGATCTGGACCAGACCGGCCAGATCGAGGAACTGGCCCGGAACCTCGAAGGCGCCAAGTTCACCCTGGCGGTGAACAAGCCCGGCGCCGCCGCCGGCGTAAAGGATTTTGCCGATCTCGATGCCCGCAAGGACGAATTCGACGGCAAGATCTATGGCATCGAGCCCGGTGCGCCGGCGAACCAGTCGATCCAGGCGATGATTGACGCCGACGCATTCGGGCTGGGCGACTGGACGCTGGTCGAATCGGGCGAACAGGCCATGCTGGCTCAGGTCGGCCGCAACGAGAATGCGGGCAAGCCCACGGTCTTCCTGGCCTGGGCGCCCCATCCGATGAACGAGGCCATCGACATCACCTACCTGTCGGGCGGAGACGAACAATTCGGACCGGATTTCGGGGGCGCCACGGTGCACACGCTGGCCCGCTCCGAATGGGTCGAAGCCTGCCCCAACGCCGCAAAACTGTTCAGCCAGCTTGTCTTCGACGTGCCGATGGAAAATGTCCTGATGGGCAAGATCCTGAACGACGGGATGGATGGCCGGCAGGCCGCGAAGGAATGGATCGCCGCCAATCCCGACGTCGCGGCGACATGGCTGGACGGCGTGACCACGCTGGATGGTCAGCCCGGCGACAAGGCGGTCATGGCTGCGGTGAGCAAGTGAAGCCCAATATCCTGATCCTGATGGCGGATCAGCTGTCGGGGGTGTTTTTCCCCGACGGCCCCGCCGATTTCCTGCATACGCCTCACCTGCGCCGGCTGGCCGACAGATCAACCCGGTTTGCCAATGCCTATACGGGCAGCCCGCTTTGCGCGCCGGGGCGGGCCAGCTTCATGTCCGGCCAGTTGCCCCGCCGCACGCGGGTCTACGACAATGCGGCCGAATTCGCCTCGGACATTCCGACCTATGCCCATCATCTGCGGCGGGCGGGCTATCAGACCTGCCTGTCGGGCAAGATGCATTTCGTCGGGCCCGACCAGATGCACGGGTTCGAGGAACGGCTGACCACCGACATCTACCCGGCCGATTTCGGCTGGACGCCGAATTACCGCAAGCCGGGCGAACGGATCGATTGGTGGTATCACAATCTGGGCTCGGTCACCGGCGCGGGCGTGGCCGAGATCACCAACCAGTACGAATATGACGACGAGGTCGCCTATAATGCCTGCCGCAAGCTTTACGACCTGTCGCGCGGGCAGGATGACCGGCCGTGGTGTCTGACCGTCAGCTTCACCCACCCGCATGACCCCTATGTCGCACGGCGCAAATACTGGGATCTCTATGACGGGGCGCCGGAACTGGCCGCGCCAGAGGCCATCGCCTATCAGGATCAGGACGCGCATTCACAGCGATTGATGGATGCCTGCGACTGGCGAGAATTCGACATCACCGATCGCGACATCCGCCGCGCGCGCCAGGGTTATTTCGCCAATATCAGCTATATCGACGACAAGATCGGCGAGGTTCTGGACGTGCTGGAACGCACGCGACAGGAGGCGATCATCCTGTTCCTGTCCGATCATGGCGACATGCTGGGCGAACGCGGGCTGTGGTTCAAGATGAGCTTTTACGAAGGCTCGGCGCGCGTTCCGCTGATGATCGCGGCGCCGTCGATGCAGCCGGGGCGTGTGGATCGCCCGGTCAGCACCATCGACGTGCTGCCGACTCTTTGCGATCTGGCAGGACTGCCGATGGACGAGATCGCGCCCTGGACCGATGGCGAATCGCTGGCCGATGGCGGCGCGTCGCGCAACCCGGTGCCGATCGAATACGCGGCCGAGGGCAGTATAACCCCGCTGATCGCGATCCGCGACGGCGGCTGGAAATACACCGCCTGCAAGGCCGATCCCGAACAATTGTTCGATCTGCAGACCGATCCGGACGAGCGCGTCAATCTGGCGGGCGATCCGGCCCATGCCGCAACCTTTCAGCACTTGCGGGCGATGGCGCGGGATCGCTGGGATCTGGATGCCTATGATTCCGAGGTTCGGCAAAGTCAGGCACGACGCTGGATCGTCTATGAGGCCCTGCGCAACGGCGCGTATTATCCGTGGGACTACCAGCCGCTGATGCAGGCCTCCGAACGATACATGCGCAACCACATGGATCTGAACGTGCTGGAAGAGAACAAGCGTTTTCCGCGCGGCGAGTGATCCACCGATCCGCGCAGGCGCTGTCGGCGATCAGGGGCCGGACGTCCCGGCCCCCGACCTCACGCGGGATCATTCCTCCGTCTTCGGACGGCGCTGTTGCATGAACTGATCGAATTCGGCCTTGTCCTTGGCCTCCCGCAGCTTTTGCAGGAAATCCATGAACTCTCCATGCTCTTCCTCCAGCCGCTTCAGCGTTTCTTCGCGATAGGCGTCGAAAGCCGAATTTCCGGTGGGGGCCGCGTAGTGGCGCGGGCGATAGCCGCGATGGCTGCGTTGACTGCATCCGAACATGCGTTTGCTCCAGATCATGTAGACGAGGATAGCCAGCCCGATCGGCCAGAAGGCAACGAAGCCCAGGATCATGGCGACGATCCAGGCCACGCGGCCGCGTTCATCCAGCCAGTCGCGACCTCGTCGCAAGAGACCGGGGCCACGCTGCGCCATCGAATAGGCGGTGATTTGCGGTGATGCGCTCTGCATCTTTGTGATCCCTCCATGTTAATGTTAATCACATTTACATAGATGGGCGCGAAACCCGCGGCGTCAAGAGAGGCCTGGGGAAAAATCACTCGGGGATCAGGCCCAGCCCGCGCAGATAGATGATGACGCCACTTTCCAGCATCGCCGAAGGCTCGACCGGGCTGCGTCCGCCGGGCTTGCCGCGCGAGAACAGTTCGACCACGCCGTGGCTCATCGCCCAGATATGGTTCGCCACCATCCGCGCGGGCGGGCGGCGATCTTCGGGCAGACGCTCGGCCAGCGTGCCGGCGGCGCGCAGCAGCACCCCCTGCGCCCGTTCGGACGCCTTGGCCAGATCGGCATTGCCGGCAATCGAGATGCCGGATTCGAACATCGCCATGTAATAGCCGGGCCGATCGGCCGCGAAATCCAGATAGGCCTGACCCATGCGCAGAAACGCGGTCAGCGCCTTGGGCCGGCCTTCGTCGAAAGCGGCCTCCAGCCGGCCGGCGAATTCGACGAAACCCTGCCGCGCGACCTCTTCCAGCAGATCTTCGCGGCCCTTGAAATGCCGATAGGGGGCGGCCGGCGAAACACCGGCGCGGCGCGCAGCCTCGGTCAGGGCAAAGGCCTGCGGTCCCAATTCCTCGATCAGGGCGGCGGTGGCCTCGACCAGGGCCTGACGCAGATTGCCGTGGTGATAGGTTTTGCGGTCGGCCACGGCTGCGGCCTACATGCCTTCGCCGAAATAATCGCCGATCAGCGCCTCAAGCGCATCGGCCAGCGCCGCCGCCTCCGGTCCCGAGGTGGTCACGGTGATGCGGCTTCCGCGCGGCGCGGTCAGCATCAGCAGTCCCATGATCGAATCACCGGCCACGCAAATCCCGTCCTTTTCGACCTGCGCCTGCGCATCGAAACGTTCGACCACATCGACGAATTTCGCGCTGGCCCGCGCATGAAGGCCCTTTTCGTTGATGATCGACAATTCCCGCGTGACCTTGCCGCTCATCGGGTCCCCAGGGCGGCTTCCAGCGGCACGGTGTAGGAATTGATGTATTTGCGTCCGGCCTCCTTGGCAAAGGCCACCGCATCCCTGACCGGCAGGTGGCGGGTCTTGGCCAGCTTGACCAGCATCGGCAGATTGGCGCCGTAAAGGATCGTGCGGTCATGCACCGCGCAGGCCGGCAGAGACAGGTTCGAGGGCGACCCGCCGAAAAGATCGGTCACCACCACCACCCCGTTGCCGTCATCGACCGCGTCGGCGGCCTGCCGGATTTCGGTCATCTTGGCGCCACGATCGTGATTATCCTCGATCGCGACCGCCGCGATTCCCGTCTGCGGCCCGACCACATGTTCGACGGCGGACAGATATTCCCGCGCCAACCCGCCATGCGCCACGATGACAATACCGATCAACGCAACCTACCAAATTCTGCTGCCTGCGTCTCTGCTTCGCCGGTCGCGGCCTGACGGCCAAGCTCGGCGGCGGAGAGAGACGTCGGGTTGCGGCGTTCCAGTTCCCTGTGTCTTATTGACACCGGCCAACCGGCCTCTGCAAGCGCAAGCGCCATCAATTCAGCCATTGTGACGGAACGATGTTTCCCTCCGGTGCATCCGAAACCCACCGCCAGGTGCGTCTTGCCTTCTTCTATATGTGCCGGAAGCAGAAACAGGATCAACTCGCGCACGCGCTGGAAGAACTCTGCGAATCGCTCGTCGTCCCGGACGAAATCCTGCACCTGACGGTCCAGACCCGTCAACGCGCGCAGTTCCGGCTGCCAATGCGGATTGGACAAGAACCGGCAATCGAACATCATGTCCACGCCGCGCGGCACGCCGCGCTTGTAGCTGAAGGAATGCAGCGACACGCTGAGCCGCCGCCCCTGCCGCACATCGAACCAGCGGGTCAGTTCGGCCTTCAGGTCATGGGGAGACAATTCCGAGGTATCGACCAGGACATCGGCCCGCGCCCGGATCGGCTGCAACAGATCGACCTCGGCCGTGACCCCGCCCAGCGGCGCGCTGTCCGGCGTCAGCGGATGGCGGCGGCGGGTTTCGTTATAGCGGCGCACCAGCACGTCGGGGTCGCAATCCAGATAGAGAACCTCGGGCGCATAGCGCGGATCGCGGGTCAGCCGGTCGATCAGTTCGATCACGTTGGCCGATGAGAAATCGCGATTTCGGACATCCAGCCCCAGGGCCAGAGGTTCGGGCCGGCTGGGACCGTCAAGCAGACGCGGGATCAGCGACAGCGGCAGGTTGTCGATCGCCTCGAAGCCCATATCCTCAAGCGCGTTGATCGCGGTCGAGCGACCGGCCCCGGACGGACCGGTCACCAGAACCAGCCTCTGCGCGTCGGCTGTCCGGGGGCCGTCGCGGTCTTCCGCCAGATCGAGATCCTCAGCCATCGGGTGTCAGACTTCCTTTCCGTCGCGTCATTGCCGCCGTCCGAACAGCAGATACTGCCGCAATGCAGCATAAAGATGCGATCGATAGGGCCCCGGCACAAGTGGCAAGGCCCTGCCAAGCAGCGGATAGGTCGTGCAGTCTGGCAAGCGTGCCACGCCCTCCTGCGCCAGATCGACGACCAGCGACAGCCGGACGGGACCATGCGGCGGGGCCGCCAGCAGCCCCACGCCGCGTGCCTCGATCGTGCCGACCAGCGCGGCGGGGCAGCTTGCCACGACATCATCCCCCTGCGCCGTCAGATCGGTCCGGTCGTCGGCCACCAGTCGCGCTCCGACGGCCATCAGTTGCAGCGCCAGCGTGGATTTTCCGCTGCCGGACGGCCCCAGGATCAGCAGCCCCCGCCCTCTCAGGGCCACGGTCGTGGCGTGCATCTGCGTCATTCGAATCACTCCTCTCCGTCATTCTGGCTCGGAAAGGGTTAATTTTCCGTCCCCGGTCCTGCATATTCTGCATTGTTGGCGATAACATTTTGCGTTTGCGCTAACCGTTTGCGCTCGCGTCTTTTCCGCTTTCGACCGCGTGCTATAGCCGGTCAGAACGGCGTCACGAAAGCGTCGCGGATCAAGGAAAAGCAGGAGCGTCCAAAGATGACCACGCGCGTCAATCCGAAATGCCGGCTGGAGGATCAGGGTATCGAGGGGCTTGGGAGGGTTTACTACAACCTGCCGGAACCGGCGCTGATCACCGAGGCGGTCGTGCGCGGCGAAGGCCGCCTGGGCCTTGGCGGCGCGTTCCTGGTCTCGACCGGGGCACATACCGGACGTTCGCCCAAGGACAAGTTCGTGGTCCGCACCCCCGATGTCGAGGACTCGATCTGGTGGGACAACAACGCGGCGATGGCGCCTGACGCCTTCGACCGGCTGCACCATGACATGCTGGCCCATATGCAGGGGCGCGATTATTTCGTGCAGGATCTGTTCGCCGGCGCCGATCCCGATCTGCGTCTGGATGTTCGGGTGATCACCGAACTGGCGTGGCACGGGCTGTTCATCCGCCACCTGCTGCGTCGCCCCGAGGCAGCGGAACTGGACGGCTTCACGCCCGAATTCACCATCATCAACTGCCCCGGCTTCACCGCCGACCCCGATCGGCATGGCTGCCGCGGCGGCACGGTGATCGCGCTGAACCTTCACAAGAAACTGATCCTGATCGGCGGCACCGCCTATGCGGGCGAGAACAAGAAGTCGGTCTTCACGCTGCTGAACTACCTGCTGCCCGAAAAGGGCATCATGCCGATGCATTGCAGCGCCAATCACGCGCCGGGCGATCCCACCGACAGCGCGATCTTCTTCGGCCTGTCGGGCACCGGCAAGACCACGCTGTCGGCCGACCCGTCGCGGGCCCTGATCGGCGACGACGAACATGGCTGGTCGGATCGCGGCATCTTCAATTTCGAGGGCGGGTGCTACGCCAAGACGATCAACCTGTCCCCCGAGGCCGAACCCGAGATCCACGCCACCACCGCGCGCTTCGGCACGGTGATCGAGAACATGGTTTTCGATCCCCTCACGCTGGAACTGGATTTCCAGGACAATTCGATCACCGACAACATGCGCTGCGCCTATCCGCTGGAGGCGATCTCGAACGCCTCGAAGACCAGCCTTGGCGGGCATCCGAAGAACGTCATCATGCTGACCTGCGACGCCTATGGCGTGCTGCCGCCGATCGCGCGGCTGAGCCCGGCGCAGGCGATGTATCATTTCCTGTCGGGTTTCACCGCCAAGACCCCCGGCACCGAGGTCGGCGTGACCGAGCCGATCCCGACCTTCTCGACCTGCTTCGGCGCGCCGTTCATGCCGCGCCGCCCCGAGGTCTATGGCAGGCTACTGGCCGACAGGATCGGCCGGCACGGCGCCAGCTGCTGGCTGGTCAATACGGGCTGGACGGGCGGCGCCTTCGGCACCGGATCGCGGATGCCCATCGCCGCGACGCGCGCATTGCTGGCGGCGGCGCTGGATGGCAGCCTGAATACGGCGCAATTCCGCAAGGATCCCAATTTCGGCTTCGACGTGCCGGTCTCGGTCCCCGGCGTCAGGGACAGCCTGCTGGATCCGCGCCAGACCTGGGCGGACGGCACGGCCTATGACCGGCAGGCCGCGAAACTGGTGCAGATGTTCAGCGACAATTTCGCGCAATACCTGCCCGGCATCGACGAGGATGTGCGCGCCGCCGCCATCGGCTGATCCGAACGGCGCCCGGCACCGATCCATCCGCGGCAGAAGCGGGCAGAAACCGGACCCCGCGCCTTCGCGCGGGGTTTTCGCAGCGCGCCGGGCGGCCCGCTTCTGCCCGCGCGGCTGACGGATCTTCCGGATCCGCCCCGGAAATCCGTTCCCGCCACCGGCACCGAAGCCCGGTTCGGATCGCGATCCAGCAATCGCCGGTTCGCAAGCGCCGGCGCCGTCAGACCCCCAGACACCAGCGCATGATCGCCTTCTGCGCGTGCAGCCGGTTTTCGGCCTCGTCCCAGATCACCGAATGCGGCCCGTCCATGACGGCGCTCGTCACCTCGTCTTCGCGATGGGCAGGCAGGCAATGCATGAACAGCGAATCGGGTTTCGCCCGTGCCATCAGCGCCTCGTTCACCTGATAGCCGCGCAACTGGTTGTGACGCCGCTCTTTCGCCGATTGCGGATCATGCATGCTGACCCAGGTATCGGCAAAGACGAGATCGGCCCCCTCGACCGCCTTCATCGGATCGCGTTCGATGCTGACCCCGACGCCCTGCGCGCGCGCAAAGGCCAGCGCCGCGTCATCGGGATCCAGAGGCGGCGGTCCGGTGAAGGTGAAGTCGAAGCCGAACTGGCCGGCTGCATGGATCACGCTGGTGCAGACGTTGTTGCCATCGCCCACCCAGACCACCTTGCGTCCCGCGATGGGGCCGCGATGCTCCTCGAAGGTCATCACGTCGGACATGATCTGGCAGGGATGGGTGCGGTTCGTCAGCCCGTTGATCACCGGCACATCGGCGTATTCGGCCATTTCCTGCAACGTGGCTTCCTCGAAGGTGCGGATCATGATCAGATCGACATAGCGCGACAGCACCCGGGCGGTATCCGCGATGGTCTCGCCATGACCAAGCTGCATTTCCGAGCCCGACAGCACCATCGTCTGCCCGCCCATCTGCCGCGCGCCGATGTCAAAGCTGACGCGGGTCCGGGTCGAGGGCTTTTCGAAGATCAGCGCCACCATCCGGCCGGCCAGCGGCAGATCGTCGTCGGGCGTGCCCTTGGGACGGCCGCCCCTGGCGGTCTTCATGGCGATGGCCTGATCGATGATCGACCGCAGATCGCCCCTGGCGGTCGTGTTCAGGTCCAGAAAATGCGTCATCGTGAACTCTTTCGGATTTGGGCCAGCAAGCCCGCTTGCGAGGGCGGGGTCAAGGGGGCGCCGCCCCCGCCGCGCGGGCGCGCGGCCCCCCGGGGTATTGGGGCAACGAAGAAACCCCCTATCGTCGGCGCGCCATCACGAGGACGCTTTGGCCTTCGCTGTCGGTGGCGATCCGCAGGCCCGAAAATCCGGCCTTTTCATAGGCGCGGATCGCGCGCAGGTTTTCGGGGGCCGGGTCGATCACCAGGGTCGAGCCGTCCTGCAGCAGCAGATCGCCAAGCGCGCGCAGCCATGCCCCGCCCTGCCCCCGCCCCGCCGGCGCGCCGAACACGTCAAGGGCGATGCTGTCCTGGGGCAGGCCGGCAAAATGCGGCGCGGGCCAGTGAAATGCCGGATAACATTGCGCATAGCCAAGCGGGGTGTCGCCCCTCAGCGCGATCAGCTGCCGCATCGGCGCCGCCCGCCGTTCCGCGCGGATCAGCGCAAGCTGGCGTTCCGCGTCCGGCCACCATCGTGCCACCTGCGGAACGCGCAGCCATTCGGCCAGCATCGGCAGATCGGCCGCGGTCACGGGACGGAAGCCGTAGTCAGGCATGAAGGCTGTCGGCCGCATGGTCCAGCCGCGTCACCGCCTCGGCGATCTCGTCGTCGGTGATGTTCAGCGGCGGCAGCAGGCGCAGGGTGTTGTCGGCAGCGGGCACGGTCAGGATCCGCCGGGCGTAGCCCGCCTTGACCAGATCGGTTGGCGCGATCCTGCATTTCAGACCCAGCATCAGGCCCTGCCCGCGCACGGATTCGAAGATGTCTGCATGAGCCGCGACCAGCGCCTCCAGCTTCTGGCGGAACAGGCCGGCCTTGCGGTTGACCTCGGCCAGAAAGGCCGGATCGGCCACGATCCGCATCACCGCCGCCCCGACCGCGCAGGCCAGGGGATTGCCGCCATAGGTCGAGCCATGGCTGCCCGCGACCATGGCCGATGCGGCGTTTTCGGTGGCCAGAACCGCGCCCAGCGGAAAGCCGCCGCCGATGCCCTTGGCGATCATCATGATATCGGGCGCGATGCCGGCATATTCATGCGCGAACAGCCGCCCCGTGCGACCCATGCCGCATTGCACCTCGTCCAGCACCAGAAGCGCGCCGGCGCGGTCGCACAGCGCGCGGATCTCGCGCAGGTCGGCATCGGGCAGCGGGCGGATGCCACCCTCGCCCTGGACCGGCTCCAGCATCACCGCCGCCGTCCGGTCGCCGATCGCGGCGCTCAGGGCGTCCATGTCATCCCAGGGCAGTTGCCGGAAGCCGGGCATCAGCGGCCCGAAGCCCTTGACCATCTTGTCCGACCCCGCCGCCGCGATCGCCCCGGTCGAGCGGCCATGGAAGGCCCCCTCGAAGGTCAGGATTTCGGGACGGTCCTCGCCCTTCTCATACCAGTATCTGCGCACCATCTTGATCGCCAGTTCCGCCGCCTCGGTGCCGGAATTGGTGAAGAAGACCGTATCGGCGAAGGTGTTTTGCACCAGCAGATCGGCCAGAGCTTCCTGTTCGGGGATCTGGTAGAGGTTCGAGACATGCCAGATCCGCCCCGCCTGCGCGGTCAGCGCGGCGACCAGATCCGGATTGGCATGGCCCAGCACGTTGACGGCGATGCCCGCGCCCAGATCCAGATATCGGGTGCCGTCGGTGGCGATGGCCCAGGCACCCTCACCCCTTTCGAAGGCGATGTCAGCGCGGTTGTAGGTCGGCAGGACGTGCGAAATCATGGCGGATTCCCCGGATGGCATGACTGAGATGAAGGCAGGCTTGATCGGACGGTGACGGGACCCCGGCAAGGCCGTGCGTCAACGTCGGGGACGGGCGAAACGGGCGGTCCGGACGATCATGGGCCACCGCATAGCCCCGAATCGCGGCCCGCGCAATCACGGTTTCATCCGGTAGCCGGTTCTCAGCCAGCGCCAGCCGATCGCCAGAACCGCGGCCACGACCACCACGCAGACCGCGAACCCGCGCCAGACCGGCGCGTCGCTGACGCCGGTGACGCCGAAGCGCGTCCCGTCGATCAGATAGAAGATCGGATTCCAGTGCGACAGGCCGCGAAACGGCTCGGGCAGGGCCTCGACCGAATAGAAGGTGCCCGACAGGAAGGACAGCGGCGTGATGACGAAATTGGTGATCGCCGCCATCTGGTCGAATTTCTGTGCCATGATGCCGGCCAGGATGCCCAGGCCCCCCAGCAGCAGCGCCGCCAGCAGGACGAAGGTCGCGGCCCAGGCCGGATGGGCGATCCCGGCACCGGTGACGATCACCATCCCGGTGCCGATGACCAGCGCCACCAGCCCCGCCCGCACGACCGAACCGGCCAGATAGCCCGCCAGCATCTCGCCCGCCGACAAGGGCGGCATCAGCGTATCGACGATATTTCCCTGCACCTTGGCCGAGGTGATCGAGGACGAGGTATTGGCGAAGGCATTCTGGATCACCGTCATCATCAGGATGCCGGGGCCCAGAAATTCCAGATAGGGCAGCCCCATGATCTCGCTCCGGCCGCGGCCCAGGGCCAGCGCGAAGACCAGGACGAACAGCGCCGCCGTCATCAGCGGCGCAAAGATCGTCTGCTGCCAGACCGCCATGAATCGCATCACTTCGCGGGTCGCCAGAGTGCGAAAACCCAGCCAGTTGACACGCCCGAAACGGCGCACGCCCATGGCGGGCCGGGTGGTCATCATGTCCTTGGGCATCGCGCGGTCCTTGAATTCCGGTCTGCCGGGGTCTAAATCTCGGCATCCCGTTTGTGACGGGACCAACCGGATGTTTCAAGATGGGGTGGCGGGCCGGACCCGCCCGGAAAGGCAGTCATGTCCTGGACCGATGATCGTGTCGAGACGCTCAAGCGCATGTGGGGCGAGGGCCAGTCGGCCAGCGCCATCGCCAAGGAACTGGGCGGCGTCACGCGCAACGCGGTGATCGGCAAGGTCCATCGCCTCGGGCTGTCGAACCGCATCGACGAGGCCGAGCCCGCCCCGGCCACCGCCGAGCCCGACAGGAAGGCCGAGAAAAAGCCCGCCGCGCCCCGGCCCGAACCGGTGCCGGAACCCGCAGAGGCAAGGGCCGAACCGGCCGATGAACCCTCGACCCAGCCCGCCTATACGCCGCAGCCGCGCCGCACCATCGTGCCGGCCGGCCAGCCCCTGCCGCCGCAGCCCTCGGCCAACGAGATCAGCCCCGAGGCGCTGGCCTCGGTCCGCGAGGTCGAAAAGAAGGCCCGCAGGCTGACCCTGATGGAATTGACCGAGCGGACCTGCAAATGGCCGATCGGCGATCCCGCGACCGAGAAATTCTGGTTCTGCGGCCTGCCCGCCCAGGCCGGCAAACCCTATTGCGAGGCGCATGTCGGCGTTGCCTTCCAGCCGATGAGCTCGCGCCGGGATCGGCGTCGCTGAAGCCAGGCCGGCCCGGATAATCCCGTTCCGGCTGGGTGACTTGATCGGCCCTTCCCCGATCGACGGGCTTTCCCAGAAACGCCGATCCACGGCAAGGACGGTTTTTTCCGATCCCTGGCGCGGCGCTCGCATCCGCTGTCGCTGCGCGGCGGCACTTCGCGGTGGCAGACGCCCACGCCGCAAGCGATTCTGACGGCTCAGATGGCGTCGCCGTCTTCCGGCGCGGCGCCGCTGTCACCATCCTCATGTCCGCTTCGTGGCGGTGCCATCGCGCGGTCGCGCCTTGCGCGGGCCTTCATCTCGACCTTCTGCCGGGATTGCGGCGGCTTGTCCCCGGCGGGCCAGCCCTCGCGCTGCGCGCCTCGCGTGCCGTCCGTTTCCTCGGTCTGGTCGTGCAACAGCACGACATTGGTCGGATAGGGCATGTCGATGGCGGCCTCGTCCAACGCGGTCGAAATCGCCTGAATGACCCGCGCCTGCGTATGAACCACGTTGGTGCGGACCGGATCGGTCCACCAGCGCACCCGCATCGTCAGCTGGCTTTCGTCGATTCCCCAGGGCAGGGCTTCGGCGGCGGGTTCGTCAGCGACACCCTCGACAACCGAAACCGCCTCGAGGATCACGGCCCTGGCGCGGTCCCAGTCGTCGGCATAGCCGATTCCCACATCGTAATCCGACCGCCGCTTGTCATAGGCCGTGTTGACGACCACCGAATTCGTATAGACCTGCGAATTGGGAATGACGACGCGGCGATTGTCATAGGTCCGGATCATCGTGGCGCGGGTCTGGATATCCTCGACCGTGCCTTCGTGACCGCCCGCCTCGATCTGGTCGCCGACCTTGAAAGGGCGCTGCAGCAGGATCAGGATGCCCGACAGCATGTTTTGCAGGATGTCCTTGAAGGCAAAACCGATCGCGACAGAACCGATGCCAAGCCCGGCCAGCATGTCGCCGGGTTTCAGCGAGGGCAGCACCACCGTCATCGCCAGCAGAAAGCCCAGCACGATGATCGCCCAGCCGACCAGCGAGCCGCCGACATTGGCCAGCGCCGGGCGGTCGTGGCGGACCAGCGTCTTGCGGATCGACCAGGTCACCAGGACCGAGACAAGCCAGGCCACGAGAAACAGGACGCTGGCGGCGATCAGGTTCGGAATCAGCGAGATGAAACCGTTGATCCAGCTTTGCAGCTTTTCGACGAGACCACCGAAATTCGTGCCGATCGCACCCAGTTGATCCATCCGCCCCGCCGCCCCGTTCATTCTTCTGCCCTGGATAAAGCGGATCGGGACGGCTCTGGTTCCCGACCCTGCCCGGCCCGCGCGGCGACCGACCGGACGCAATCCGCACCGCTTGCCCGCCCGGCCAAAGCAGGACACCATCCCCGAACCGGAAGAACGGAGTCCGCCATGCCCCGCCCCGCATTGTTTCTGCTGCTGGTTCTTGCCGCCCCGGCGCAGGCGGCACCGGCCTTGTCCCTGCCCCTGGGCGAGGACGCCGAAGTCGTTCCAGCCCGCTATATCTGCGACGATGGCGGCACGATCGCGGTGCAATATGTCAATGCCGGACCCAACCGCCTCGCCCTGCTGCGCCTCGACGGCGAGGAACGTCTGTTCGTCAACGTCATATCGGCCTCGGGCGCGCGCTATGTCGCGGGCGAATACGAATGGTGGATCAAGGGCGACCAGGCCAGCCTGCGCAACGCCATGCGGGACGGCGACGCCCGGAGCTGCAGGACCCGCGATGGCGCCTAGATCGGCTCGATCTGCCCTTGCACCCAGGCGCGCAGGATGACCTGCGCAACCGCCCCCTTGCGGGCCGGCGCGATCCGGTCGTGGCGGCCCTCCAGCGCCTCGGCGATCTGGTTCCGGGGAACCCAGATCGCGTCCTCCAGTTCGGTCGGATCCAGTGTGATCGCGCGGCTCTCGGCGCGCGCCACGCAGCCGATCATCAGCGAGGCCGGAAAGGGCCAGGGCTGCGAGGTGACATAGCGCACCGCGCCCACCGTGATCCCGGCCTCCTCCATCACCTCGCGGCGCACCGCCTCCTCGACCGTCTCGCCCGGCTCGACAAAGCCCGCCAGCAGCGAATACATCCGCTCGGGCCACAGCGACTGACGACCCAGAAGAACCCGGTCGCCGTCCAGAACCAGCATGATCACCACCGGATCGGTGCGCGGGAAATGCTGCCGACCGCAGGCGGGGCACTCGAACCGCCAGCCGGCATGGCTGACACGATTGCGGGCGCCGCAACGGGCGCAGAAGCCATGCGTCAGCCGCCATTCGAAGATGCCCTTGGCGGCCGCCGCGATCCCGGCATCGCGATGGTCGATCTCGGCCATGATCGCGCGCAGGTCGATGAATTTCCGCGTCTGCGACAGATCCAGAGTGTGGCGGTCGATGAATTCGGCAGGCGGATGGTCGGGCGGCGCCAGATATGAGACATCGGCGGCGAAATGCGCGGTCCCGGCCATATCCAGGCCCATGAACACCAGCGGTTCGGGACAATCCGCGACCAGATCATCGCTCGCCGGCAGCCAGGCGAGGCGCGGCCCGGTCGGTGTCAGGTCGAACAGCGGCTTGCCACGCCAGAACGGCAGCACCAGGGTATCGGTGCGCGACAGCATCCGGGCGATCCCGGCGCCATCGCCGCGCAGCCGGTCGGCGCGATCCAGAAAACTGCCGGCAAAGGTGACTTCGGATTCGGGGATCATGGCGCGACCCTGCACCCTGCGGATGCGCCCCGCAAGAACACAGTCGCGACGCGCCCGGCCCGCCACGCAGGGCGATCGGGAAGGCGGGGCGGGCCGGGCCAGACCCGGCCCGGTCGCTGCCGCTGGGCCGAATGCGCGCGTTCCGCGCGCGACGGCGCCGGCAGCAGATCTTGCGCGCCTTCGAACGACACCCGCGCAAGGCGCCCGTCATGCCCGCATGTCCGCCCCTGTGCCGGAACCGCGTGCAACGCCGCAGGCGGTGCATCCGCTGTGTACGCCCTGTGCACCGCCTGTGCGCGCTCTGAGCGGTGCGGCACCCCGCGAATGCTGGCCGGTTCGCGCCATCGCCGCGCAACGCCCTGCCGGTGACCGGGCTGCCACGCTCGCCGCTTTCAATCGTCCTGCAACGGGGCTAGATACGGCGCCGACTGACAAGGACGCAACCCCATGGCCCGCCATCTCATCACCTCTGCCCTGCCCTATATCAACGGTATCAAGCATCTGGGCAATCTCGTCGGATCGCAGCTGCCCGCCGATCTCTATGCCCGCTATCTGCGTGCGCGCGGCCACGAGGTGATGTTCATCTGCGCCACCGACGAACACGGCACGCCGGCCGAATTGGCCGCCGCCAAGACGGGCGAGCCGGTCGCCCGGTATTGCGCCCGGATGCACCGGATCCAGGCGGATCTGGCCAGGGGCTTCGGCCTCAGCTTCGATCATTACGGTCGCTCCTCCAGCGACCGGAACCGACGCCTGACACAGCATTTCGCGGGCAAGCTGGCCGATAACGGCTATATCCGCGAAGTCGCGGAAAAACAGGTCTATTCCATCGATGACGGCCGCTTCCTGCCCGACCGCTATATCGAGGGTACCTGCCCCAATTGCGGTTATGACAAGGCCCGTGGCGACCAGTGCGAGAACTGCACCAAGCAGCTTGATCCGACCGACCTGATCGACCCGCGCAGCGCCATCAGCGGCAGCACCAATCTGGAAGTGCGCGAGACCAAGCACCTCTATCTGCGCCAATCCGCGCTGAAGGGCGAGATTGCCGAATGGATCGACAGCAAGAAGGACTGGCCGATCCTGACGACCTCGATTGCCAGGAAATGGCTGAACGACGGCGACGGGTTGCAGGATCGCGGTATCACCCGCGACCTGTCATGGGGCGTGCCGGTCAAGCGCGGCGATCAGGACTGGCCGGGTATGGAGGGCAAGGTCTTCTATGTCTGGTTCGACGCCCCCATCGAATATATCGCCGCGACTGCCGAATGGGCCGATGCCAATGATCGCACCGAGGCCGAGTGGCGCGCCTGGTGGCGCACCGACGAGGGCGCCGACGACGTGACCTATACCCAGTTCATGGGCAAGGATAACGTGCCTTTCCACACTCTCAGCTTTCCGGTGACCCAGATCGGCGCGGGTGAGCCGTGGAAGATGGTCGACTATATCAAGTCGTTCAATTACCTGACCTATGACGGCGGCCAGTTCTCGACCAGCCAGGGCCGGGGCGTCTTCATGGATCACGCACTGGACATCCTGCCGGCCGATTACTGGCGCTGGTGGCTGCTGTCCCATGCCCCCGAATCCGGCGACAGCGAATTCACCTGGGAGAATTTCCAGCAATCGGTGAACAAGGATCTGGCCGACGTGCTGGGCAATTTCGTCAGCCGCGTGACCAAGTTCTGTCGGGCAAAGTTCGGCGAGGCGGTTCCCGGAGGCGGCAGCTTTGGCCAGCCCGAACAGAACCTGATCGCCGCGCTGACCACGCGCCTGCGCGCCTACGAGGACGCCATGTCACGCATGGAGGTCCGCAAATCCGCGGCCGAACTGCGCGCGATCTGGGTTCTGGGCAACGAATACCTGCAAACCGCCGCGCCCTGGGCCAGCTTCAAGACCGATCCCGAACAGGCCGCGATGCAGGTGCGTCTGGGGCTGAACCTGATCCGGTTCCATGCGGTCCTGTCGGCCCCGTTCATCCCCTTCGCCGCCCGCGCGATGCTGGAGGCGATGCAGACGGACCAGACCGATTGGCCGGGCGACGTGGCACAGGCGCTTGAAACCCTTCCCGCAGGCCATGCCTTCACCGTGCCCGACGTGCTTTTCGCCAAGATCACCGACGATCAGCGCGCCGAATGGGCCGATCGTTTCAGGGGCGCGCGGGCCTGAACCCCGCGCCCGGCATCAGGAGACCGAGATGACGCATTGCATCCTCATCGGCGCCCCCGTGGACGAGGGCCAGCGGCGCCCCGGCTGCCTGATGGGCCCCGCAGCCTATCGCACCGCCGGACTGGCGGGCACGCTGACCGCACTTGGCCACACGATCGAAGATCGCGGCGATGTCGTTCCCGACCGACCGGGAAACGAGACCTGCGCCAATGCCGCCGTTCACCATCTGCCGGAAACCATCGCCTGGACGAATGCGCTGCGCGAGGCGGTCGCCGCCGCGCTGCCTGAAGGGATGCCGATCATCATGGGCGGTGATCATTCGCTGGCGCTCGGCTCGGTCGCGGGGGTCGCGGCCCATGCTGCACAGACGCAACGCCCGCAATTCGTCATCTGGCTGGACGCCCACAGCGACTTCCATACCCTTCGGACCACGACCACGGGCAATCTGCACGGCACGCCCATGGCCTATGCCAGCGGGCTGCCGGGATTCGGACCGTTTCCGCCCTTTCCCGCGCCGATACCGGGCGAGAACATCTGCATGTTCGGCATCCGCAGCGTCGACCCGGCCGAACATGCGGCAATGCAGGATACCGAGATCACCGTCAACGACATGCGGGTTCTGGACGAACAGGGCATCGTCGCACCGCTGCGCGCCTTTCTGAACCGCGTCCGGGCCACCGGCGGCCTGCTGCATGTCAGCCTGGATGTCGATTTCCTCGACCCCTCGATCGCACCCGCCGTCGGCACCACGGTTCCCGGCGGCACCACCTTCCGCGAGGCGCATCTGGTGATGGAGCTTCTGCACGAATCCGGCCTTGTCACCTCGCTGGACCTGGTCGAACTGAACCCGTTCCTCGACGATCGCGGTCGGACGGCGAAGCTGATGGTCGATCTGGTCGGCTCGCTGATGGGCCGCAAGGTCTTTGACCGTCCCACCCGCAGCTATGGCTGATGGCGCGCGGCGGCGGAAGCCGAGGTTCCGCTTGATTAATCAGGACCGCTTGGCTAGCCACGGCCGACGGTGCCGATGCGGGCGTGGTGGAACGGTAGACACAAGCGACTTAAAATCGCTAGAGCCTGGCTCGTGCGGGTTCGATTCCCGCCGCCCGCACCAAGGCAGCCAATGAATACGCCCGCCGGATGATCGGCGGGCGTTCGCTGTTTTTCGGGATCGTGGCAGGCTCAGGCGGCCTTCTTGCGGCGGCGCGACGCAAAAGCGCCACTTCCGGCAAGCGCACCGCCCAGAAGCAGCAGCGAGCCCGGCAGCGGCACCGGCGCAATCGACACATTGTCGACGAAACCGCCGAGGCTGTTGCTGAGACCGCCGGCAAAGAAGGACAGGCGCAGCACCTCGCCGGCGTCCACGGTGAACGACTTCGTCACCTGCGTCCATGTCGCGGGGGATTGATAGACGGCATCGATCAGGCCATCGACCTTGTCGCCCAGACTGTATCCGATGCCATTGTCGTTCTGGGTCGCGGTGCGCGGCGAATAGAAGAACGACAGAAGATAGGAACCGGCGCTGGCGAAGGTGATGTCCTGATACATGGACGAGTTGGAATCGCTGTCCAGCTCGACATACCAGTTGCCATCCTGCGCGTCATGCGTGCCCAGCGTGGCATTGTTCTGCAGTTCGATTCCGGCCCCGTCGCCGCGGGTCCATCCGGGAATCGCATCATAGACGCCGTAGCCGCCCCTGTTGGTGCCGCCCCCGGCCAGGCCCGCGACGTCTTCGAAACTGCCGTTCTGGACAATCGTGGCGGCAGAGGCGGCACCGCCTGACAGCATGGCCACGACAAGACCGGCGGAAATGGTTCTGATCGACATGGTAATCATCCTACTGGGTCAAATGGTGAAAGCAGAGCGGCAACATGCCGCAGGCTTCACGGGAATGTTAACCTTTTCCGAATTGTTAGGAAAGTGGCAAATCACGCCATAAACGGCATGTCCAACCGAAATCCGGCTGGATCGCGCGGCGCGGGGAATCTGCGAAACGGCTCTCGGCACGAGGTCGGAGCAACCGGATTACGGCCCTGCCCGACCTGATCCGGGCGGATTTCTGGTGCCGGTGAAGGGACTCGAACCCCCGACCCCATCATTACGAATGACGTGCTCTACCAGCTGAGCTACACCGGCATCTGGTGGCGGGCCGGATAGCAGGTTCCGACGGGGCGCGAAAGAGGGGCGGCGCGTTTTTTCGCCGCCCATCCTCGGGCCATCGAATCAGCTTTTGCGAACCGGCCGCTCCTCGGTCCATTCCGCGTCCTCGGGCGGCTCGACATCGGGCCTGACGGGTTCGCGATCGGCATCCCGACCGGGGGCAGCCGTCTTCGCGGCCGCCGGCGCCGGTCCGTCGGCATTGACCGTGCTGACCGGCCCGACCTCGACGTAATCGCTTTCGCGCGGCACCATTCCGGGCGCCACGTCAGCGACCTCGGTGCGCTTCGGTCTGGGCGACATGACGGCGGCGCCCTGATCGGCGGCGGGGGCAGAGGGTTCGTCGATCTGCGCCCCGGCCAGGGGGGCGGCGGGGTCCGGCGTTTCGGGCTGCGGCTTTGGCGCGCCGACCAGAAGCGGCAGCATCTCGGCCCCGGAACCGGGCGAAACGCCCCGATCGCGGTCATCCGGCTCGCGCCAGGTCAGCGTGTCGAAACCGCCGCAACTGTCGCAGGTCGGCGCCCAGTCGCGCATCACGTTGTGACACTTGTCGCAGACCCATTGCGGCCCGCGCGAGGCGGTCAGCGCCCGCGCCAGCCAGCCCCGAACCACGCTGTCATCGGCGCCCTCGCCGCGTTCGACCGCAGCCATGATCGACAGGGTGCGCACTGTGGGGTGGACCTCGGCCAGATCGCCAAGGGCCCGCCGCGCGCCCGGAAAATCCTCGGCCGACAGCAGCAATTCGGCCTTCAGAAGTCGCGATTCCTCGTGATCGGGGTTCTTCCCGATCAGCCGCTCGAACCGTTTCAGCCGGGCGGCAGCCGTCTCGTCGGGGGCAATTTCTGCATAGGTGGCGGCGATGTCGGGATGCGGCCTGACCGACCAGGTCTTTTCCAGCACGCGCGCGGCATTGCGGCCGTCCTTCTGCGCGATATAGCTGCGCGCGGCCAGCACAGCGGCCGGGATCAGGTCGGGCGAGGCCCTGTTGGCCGAGATCGCCGCCTCGCGGGCGCTGATCGAATTGCCCTGTGCCAGCACCGCACTGGCCTCTTGCAGCGCCATAACCGCATCGCGGCGGATATGCACGTCCTGAGGCAATTCGCCTTGGCGGCGCTTTTCCTTCAGCATCAGGCGCGCGCCCTTCCAGTCGCCCTGCTTCATCTCCAGGTCCAGCAGCGTATCCTGGATTTCCTTGTGCCGCGGTTTCAGGGCATAGGCTTTCTGCGCCAGCAGCATCGCGGTCGCCGTATCGCCCTCGTCCAGCTTCTGCCGCATCAGTCCGCGAACGCCGACAAAGCGGGTGCGGTCGTCGCCCAGCAACTTGCGATAGGCGCGCTCGGCGCGGGCGCGATCACCCGCAACGTCGGCCGCCTGCGCCGAAAGAAGATCGGTCAGATGCGGCTGGTCCAGATATTTCGCGGCTTTCGCGGCCTTGGCCTGCGCCAGCTTCCCCTCGCCCGAGGCGACGGCCAGCATCCCCTCGCCAAGCGCGGCATAACCCCTGCGTTCGCGCGAGCGGTCGAAATAGCGGCTGATCGCCGTCTCGTCCCCCGCCAGGAAACGCAGGAAGGCCAGCACCAGGCCAAGCAGCCTGAACAGGATCCAGGCCGTGATCATCAGCAGGATCAGCGCGATCAGCGCCTTGAGGGGCGTCAGGGCATATTCCCTGCCGCCATATTCCAGCAACAGTGTCTGGCCGGTATCGGACAACTGGATCGCACCAAGCGCGACCGCCAGCACCACCGCGAAGAAGAACAGGATTTTCAGCAGGGACAGGATCATCACGGTTCCTCAGTTCGACGGCGCGGACAGAGCGTTCAACGCGGCCTTGGCATCGGCATAGGTTTGCGCGCGCGTCAGCCAGCCGGCCATCGCGGGTGCGGATTTCGCCGATTCGGGCAAAGCCGCCATCTCGGTCAGGGCGGCGTCGATGCGGCCCTTCTCGACCTCGGCATTCGCGCGCGAAAGGATCGCATCGGGATCGTCGCCCGCGCGCGGCGCGACCGAACGCGCGCCGGTCTGCGCCCTGAAGAAACGGGTCAGCGCATTGCCGCCATCGGCACCGGCTTCGCGCAGGCTGTCGCGCAGCGCAGCGCGCGCGGCCTGCGGAAAATCGGACTGAAGACTGACGAGACTGGGCACCTCGCGGGTCAGCGGCTCGGGCGCATCCATCCCCGCACCCTCCAGCGTTTGCCGCGCCTCGTCCGGCGTGACGCCGCGGTCCAGAGCCGCCTGCAGCGACGCGATCGCCGCGACCGCCTCGGCGCGTCTGGTGCTGTCGGTGGCGGCGGCCTGCATCTTCTCCGCCTCGCTCTGGGCGGCGGTGATCCGGGATTGCGCCTGTTCGGCGGCGGCCTGAATTTGCCCTTCCAGCGCCTGGGCCTGCGCGGCCAGATCCTGAATCCGCTGCGCCATGCCGGGATCCAGTGCCGGTCGCGCCGCCAGTTCATCGAGCCGCTGCGCCTGTTCGTCAAGCTGCTGTTGCAGGGCCTCGACAGCCGCCTGCGCATTCGTGTCGGGGGCGGGCGCAGCACTGGCCAGTTCGTCGCGCAGAGCCGCGATTTCCGTACCGGCGGCCTCTTTCGCGGCGGCAACGGCCTCGGCGCGAATCGAGGCCGTATCGACGGCTTCAGCGGGCGTCTGCGGCCAGACCCAGATCGCGGCAAGCGCGCCGAGGGCGGCTGCGCAGGCCCCGCCCAGCAGCATTTGCCAGAACCCCGTCTTCCGGACGGTGACATTCTGCGTCGGGGTCGGGTCGGCCACCGGCGTGTCGCGCAGGATCGCCTCGGGCGGCACATCCTTCAGCGCGCCGGTCGGACCCGGATCACTCTGTTTCCGCTTCGGCTGCGCAGCCGGAGTATCGGACGAGCCATCGCCGACAAGCTGCGAGGCAACCGGCCCGGCCGTGCTGCCAGCGGCGGCGGCGGACGATCCGTCCCCCTTGCCGGTGTCGGTGGATTTCAGCGTGCCGGGCGTCGCGGCGGCCTTGCGTGCGCTACCGGCCGCGCCGCCATCTGGCGTGTCGTCTGGCTTGTCGGCAGGCTGCGACGTCGCCGTGTCGGGGGTCTGATCGGGCTGTGATGTCTCTGCGGCCTTCCGGGTGCTGGGCTTGTCGGATTTCGTGGCTTTGGATTCTTCTGGTTTTTTCACGTGTCGTCCCCGTCCTCGCGTGCCGCCCTGCCTGCCATCGGCGAAGCGTCGCCGCCAGAGTAATCAGCCGTGGCCCCCGGCTCAACCCGCCGTGAACATCATAGTTCCGCGATGCCGAGGCAGCGGATCGCCTGGACCATGCCCTCCTGCGTCGGCTGTTGCGCAATCGCCGACCCCGCCCGCGGTCCGTCCCAGGCCTGCATCACCGTCGCGCTGATCGCCACCGGCCACAACCGCGACATCGAACCACGGACCGCCGCAGCCGCCAGTGCGGCCGATCGTGCCGAGAAAAGCGGCAGCACCACATCACCGCCCCGCGCCAGAAGATCGCGCGCCTCATCCGTCAGATCGCAGCTTTTCTGTTCATAGACGACCATTCCCGGAACCGGCAATTCGCGGGCAAGGTGCCGGCCATGCGGATGCAGCAGCGGCGCCCCGCGCCACCTGGCGATCAGCGGCAGCAACCCCGCGGCATCGCCAGGCCCTTCGGTCACATCGAAACCCGCCTTCCGCGCGGCCTCTGCGGTCCGCCCGCCCACGCATAACGCCGCGCGGCCCGCGCCCGGCCCGGCCGCTGCGACCGCATGGGCCGAGGTAAACAGCAGCGCCCCGGCCGCGCGCAAGCGGGCGGCGTCGTGATCGACCGGAACGATCCGCAAGATGGGGGCGATCACCGCCTGCCAGCCCGGCAGCAGCCTCGCAAACCGCAGCGAATCCGCGCGCGGTCGGGTCAGAAGAAGCGTGGGCCGGATGCGCGCCGGCATTGGCAACCCCTCTGGTCGGTGCTAGGCCAGCAGGCGTAAGCGTCATTTCCCCGCCCGGCAAGAGCATGGACGACCTGATTTTTCTCGGCATCGAAAGCAGCTGCGACGACACCGCCGCCGCGATCGTGACCGGCGACCGGCGCATCCTGTCCTCGATCGTCAGCAGCCAGACCGCCCTGCACGCGGATTTCGGCGGCGTCGTTCCCGAAATCGCCGCGCGCGCCCATGCCGAACGGCTGGATCTGGTGGTGGAACAGGCGCTGGCCCGATCCCGCCTTGGCCTGCGCGATCTGTCCGGCGTCGCCGTGACCGCCGGGCCGGGCCTGATCGGCGGCGTGATGGCCGGTGTCATGTGCGCCAAGGGCATCGTCGCGGGGGCGGGTCTGCCGCTGGTCGGCGTGAACCATCTGGCCGGCCACGCCCTGACCCCGCGCCTGACCGACGGCGTGGACTTTCCCTATCTGATGCTGCTGGTATCGGGCGGACATTGCCAGTTCCTGCTCGTCAAGGGACCACAGGATTTCACCCGTCTGGGCGGCACCATCGACGACGCGCCGGGCGAGGCCTTCGACAAGCTGGCCAGGCTCTTGGCCCTTCCCCAGCCCGGCGGACCTTCGGTCGAGGCCGAGGCAGCCCTGGGCGATCCTGACCGCTTCGATCTGCCCCGACCGCTGCTGGACCGGCCGGGCTGCGACCTGTCCTTCTCGGGGTTGAAGACCGCCGCCCTGCGTCTGCGCGACGGTCTGATCGGCGAACAGGGCGGGCTGCGGCAAACGGACCGCAGCGACCTTTGCGCCGCCTTTCAACAGGCCGTCACCGAGACCCTGGCCGAAAAGGCCCGCCGCGCGCTGTCGGTCAGCCCGGTTCCGTTGCTGGCGGTGGCCGGCGGTGTCGCCGCGAACGGCGCGATCCGCGCCGCGCTGGAACGGACCGCGCTCGAGGCAGGCGCACGTTTCCTGGCCCCGCCGCTGCGGCTTTGCACCGACAATGGCGCCATGATCGCCTGGGCGGGGATCGAGCAGTTCCGGCTGGGCCAGCGCGACGGCATGGACCTTGCCGCCCGGCCTCGCTGGCCCCTGGACCCTGCGGCGGCACCGATGCTGGGCGGCGGCAGGAAAGGCGCCAAGGCATGAAGGTGTCGATCCTCGGCGCGGGCGCCTTTGGCACGGCGCTGGCGGTGGCGCTGTCGGCGAATGGCCCGGTCGTCCTGTGGGGCCGTGATACCCGATGGCGGTGCGAAAACCCCAGATTGCCGGGGGTCAGCCTGCCCGAGGCCGTCACCGTCACCGATGATCTGGCGTGCGCCCTGGGCGCCCGGACCGTGCTGCTGGCCCTGCCCGCGCAGGCATTGCGCCCGTTCATGGCCGATCACGGCGCCGCGCTGGACGGCAGGATGCTGGTCAACACTGCCAAGGGAATCGACCTCGACCGGCTGACCGGCCCCTCGCGCATCATCGCGGATGCCTGTCCTGCCAGCACCGTCGCGACGCTGACCGGGCCCTCTTTCGCGGCCGATATCGCGCGCGGGCTGCCCACGGCGCTGACGCTGGCCTGCCCCCGCGACTCTGCGGGCGCGGAATTGCAGCGGGCGCTGTCCACCCGCGTCCTGCGCCTCTATCGCAGTGCCGACCTGACCGGTGCCGAACTGGGCGGGGCGCTGAAGAACGTGGTTGCCATCGCCGCGGGCGTGGTAATCGGGGCGGGTCTTGGCGACAGCGCCCGCGCGGCCATCGTCACACGCGGCTTTGCCGAAATGACCCGCTTTGCCACCGCCCTCGGCGCCCGCTCCGAGACGCTGACCGGCCTGTCCGGACTGGGCGACCTGATCCTGACCTGCACATCGCCGCAATCGCGCAACTTCCGCTTTGGTCAGGCGATGGGACGCGGCGAGGATTTCGATCCGACGATTACCGTCGAAGGTGCCGCCACCGCCCGCGCGGTCTCGGCCCTTGCCTCTCGCGAGGGAACCGACATGCCCATCGCCGGCATGGTCGCGGCCCTTGCCAGCGGCGCCGTATCGGTCGAAAAGGCCGCCGATATCCTGATGAACCGACCGTTGAAGGAGGAATGATGCCCCTGTTCGCCGTCATCTGCCGCGACAAGCCCGGCCAGTTGCAGACCCGACTGGACAGCCGCCAGGCCCACCTGGGCTTCATCCGCGATTCGGGCATCGTCCGCATGGCCGGTCCGCTGATCGAAAATGGCGACATGTGCGGTTCGCTGATCGTGCTGGAGGCCCGCGATCTGGACGCCGCGCGCGACTGGGCCGCGCGCGATCCCTACAAGAAGGCGGGTCTTTTCCACAGCGTGGACGTGACCGAATGGAACAAGGTGATCGGTTGATGCAATACTGGCTGTTCAAATCCGAACCCGACGTGTTCGGATGGGACGACCTGGTCGCCAGGGGCGAGGCGGGCGAGGAATGGGACGGTGTGCGCAACTATCAGGCGCGCAACAACATGCGCGAGATGAAGAAGGGCGATCGGGGGCTGTTCTATCATTCGAATGTCGGAAAAGAGGCCGTCGGAATCGTCGAGATCGTCGCCGAGGCCCACCCCGACAGCACCACCGATGACGCCCGCTGGGAATGCGTGGACGTGAAGGCGGTCGAGAGACTGCCCAGACCCGTCCCGCTGGCCGTGGTCAAGGCCGAGCCGCGATTGAAGGACATGGCCCTGGCGGGCAACAGCCGCCTGTCGGTCCAGCCCGTCACCGAGGCCGAGTGGGCCGTGATGATGGAACTTGCCGGCCGCTGATGACGCATCCCGGCGCCAGCCCGCAGCCCTGGCCAGCCGCCCGTGCCGCATCCGCCGGCCGGAAAGCAGCCGCGAAGCCATGAGGGGTTCCAGCGCAGGCGAACGCCGGAACCCCTCTTTCCCGGCAAGCGCAGCGCCACACCATCGCGCGCCCCACGGGATCAGGATCCGGCCTTCTGGCCGTGTCGCGCCACTGATAGCCCGGCAGGCCGCGGCAAGGCAAAGCCCGATTGCCCTGCATTTTAGCCGAACCCGCTTCATCTCCTCTGCGGGCCGCGCTAGGTTCGGACATTCCGGTCACGACAAGGAGGTCTCATGGTCCAGCGTCTTCATCTCGTCTTTGGCGGCGAACTGATCGACCCGCAAAGCACGCAGTTCCGCGACACCGACGACATTCACGTCGTCGGCATCTTTCCGAACTACGAACGCGCCTACAACGCCTGGAAAGCCGAGGCTCAGCGCACCGTGGACAGCGCCGAGACACGCTATTTCATCGCCCATCTGCACCGGCTTCGCGACGAGGAAACGCCGGTCAGCCCGACCGAGGAACTTGGCGGCTGATGCGGGGTCCGGGGCTAGGCGGGCTGGGTCTGTGGCTGCATCTGCGTGGCCCGTCCCGGCGGACCACCGACTCCCCCTCGCTGCCGCCCCTGACAGAAGGCCAGGCACTGATCCTGCACGTCTCGGAGGGACACGAAAACGCCGCCCAGCAGATCCGCACCCGGCTGAACGCGACGCGGCGCGATGTCCGGATCCTGACCATCGGCCAGGACGGGATCGCCGATCCCGGCCGTGATCGCGGCGCCGCCGAGGCGCTGATCGCGGCGGCAAGGCCGGGCTGCCTGCTGCTTCTGGGTCCGGATCTGCCGGGCGCATTGATCACCGCCGCGGCACGCGACGGCGTCCCGGTCATCCTGGGCGAGGCAAGACTGGACCCGCAGGATATGGGCTGGACGCTGCGCGCGGCGATGCGGCGTGAACTTCTGCGTCGAATGCAGACGATCCTGCTGACCGATCCCGGCAGCCACGAGATTGCCAGAGAGATGGGGCTTGATCCGGCGCGGCTGACGATGACCGGGCCGGTGGCGGCGATCCACGAACCCCTGCCCTGCGCCGAATCCGAACGCGAGGCCATCGCGCAGTTGGTGCGCGGGCGGCATTCATGGCTGGCCGCCGCAATCCCCGAAAACGAGGATGAGGCCGTGTTGCAGGCGCATCTGGCTGCGCTGCGGCAATCGCATCGGGCGCTGCTGTTCTGGGCCCCGCGCGATCCGCGCCGCGCCGGGGCGCTGGCCGAACGGATCGAGGCGGCGGGCCTCAATGTCGCCCGCCGCGACCAGGACGAGGACCCGACCGACGAAATCCATGTGATGCTGACCGACGGGCTGGCCGAGATGGGCCTGTGGTATCGCCTTGCCCCGGTCTCCTATCTGGGCGGCACGCTGCACGGCGACGACGCCGCCGCACGACATCCGTTCGAACCCGCAGCCCTTGGTTCGGCCATTGTCCACGGCCCGGTCACGGGGCGGCATCCGACCGAATGGCAGCAACTGGACGGGGCCGGCGCGGCGCGGCAGGTCGCGAATGCGGCCGGTCTGGCGGCGGCGATGGCGGAATTGTCGCAGCCCGAACTGATCGCGGCGCTGGCCCGGAATGCCTGGACCGTCAGCACCGGCGGCGCGGACGTGACGCTGCGCATCTGCCAGCCCGTCCTGGCAGCCCTCGACGCGGCGCCGGAAGGCACGGCAGACCGGCCGGCCCGGGCGACCGCACCATGAGCCGCGCACCGGACTTCTGGTATCTGCGCCCGCCAACGCCGCTTGCGCGGCTGCTTTCGCCGCTGGGCGCGGTTTACGCACGCGAAACCCGGCGCAGGCTGGCGGGCAAGGCGCGCCTGCGCCTTGACATCCCGGTAATCTGCGTCGGCAACCTGAACGCGGGCGGCACCGGCAAGACGCCGACCGTCATTCACCTGCAACAGCATCTTCTGGGACTGGGGATCGACGCCCATGTCGTCTCGCGCGGCCATGGCGGCCGGGCCAAAGGACCGCTGAGGGTTGACGAGCGGCGTCACGATGCCGCCCTGACCGGCGACGAGCCCCTGCTGATGGCGGCCTTCGGCCCGGTCTGGGTGGCCGATGACCGGCAGGCAGGCGGGCGGGCGGCCTGCGCGGCAGGGGCGCAGGCGATCATTCTCGATGACGGCTTCCAGGATCCGGCGCTGGCGCATGACCTGGCCATCGTCGTGGTCGATGCGGCACGAGGTTTCGGCAACGGGCTTTGCCTGCCCGCCGGCCCCCTGCGCGAACCCGTGGTCCGGGGTCTTGCCCGCGCCGATCTGCTGCTTTCCATCGGCGATGCCGCGGCACAGGACCGCTTTGTCCCGCCGCCGGATGCTCCGCCCCATCTGCGCGGATCGCTGGCGCCGCTGCAGACCGGGATCGACTGGCAGGGACACCGCGTCGTGGCCTTCGCCGGAATCGGTCATCCCGAGAAATTCTTTGCCACGCTGGCCTCTCTTGGCGCCTCCATCCTGCGGGCCGAGGCACTGGACGATCATCAGCCTTTCACACCGGCCCTGCTGACCCGGCTGGAAACCGAGGCGCGGATGCGCGGCGCGCAACTGGTCACGACGGAAAAGGATGCCGCCCGGCTGCCGCGCGATTTCCGGCCCCGGGTCATGGCGCTGCCGGTGCGACTGGCGTTGCAGGATCCGGCCTTGCTGGACACGGCGTTGACGCGCCTGTTTCCCGGCTGAGCCCGGCCCGCCTTTGCAATTCCCGCGAGGATGCCGATATAGGATGCGAACGCCCGGAACGGGCCTTCCGAGGAAAGGAACCGCATGTCCCGCAACGCGATGCAACGGCTCAGCTTCTACCTGCTGGTGCTTCTGGCGCTATACGCCTCACTGGCCGGCGCGGCCTGAGGAGGGCGGAACATGGCGCGGAATTTCGGGGGGCGGTTTTCGCCGGACGGGCAGCGGCGCGACCGCCAGGGCGACCGGCCGGATCAGCCGCGCGGCGCGATGCGGCACCGGCTGGAATCGCGGCCGAAATGGGTCACGATCGGCGCCGCACCATTTCTGATCACCGCATTCTTCCAGCCCCCGGTCCAGATGGTCGCCGGGCTCGCCGCCTTTGGCCTGATCGCCTGCGCGATGTGGCTGACGCGCGAGGGGCTGCGCGCCGAAGCCGCCTATGACGTGCGTCGCAAGGCACGCCGGCCCGCCATCCCGCGCAAGCTGTTCGGGGGCGTCCTGGCCGGCCTGGGCCTGGGCCTGGGCGCGGCCGAACCGGGCGCCGGGGCCGGCGCTGCGCTGATCGGCGTCACCGGGCTGGCGCTGCACTGGCTGGCCTTTGGGGCCGACCCGATGCGCGACAAGGGCATGTCCGAGGGCGAGGATTTCCAGCAGACCCGCGCCGAGCGGATGATCGAGGAAGGCGAAGCCTATCTGGCGCAGATCGACCAGGCCATGCTGCGCCTTGGTGATCGCGGACTTCAATCGCGCGTGGCGCGCTTTGCGGGGACGGTGCGCGATCTGTTCGACCGGGTGCGCAGCAATCCCGGCGATCTGTCGGCAGCGCGGCGCTATCTGGGCGTCTATCTGATGGGCGCGCGCGACGCGACCGAGAAATTCGCGGCTCTCTATGCCCGCAGCCGCGACCCCGCCACGCGCACCGCCTATGAGGCGTTTCTCGACGATCTGGAACGCGATTTCAGCGCCAAGGCCCGCAAGCTGCTGGAGGGCGACCGCGCCGATCTGGAAATCGAGATCTCGGTTTTGCGCGACCGGCTGGCCCGCGAAGGCGTGGCCAGCCCGGATCGCCCGAACCTGACCGACTCGGCGCAGTTTCTGGACGACCTGCTGCGCGATCCGGCCGACAGGACGCGCTGACTGCCGATGCCCCGCTTTGCCCTGCTGATCGAATATGACGGAGGCCCCTTCGCCGGCTGGCAGGCGCAGGCCGACCAGCCCTCGGTCCAGGGCGCCGTCGAAGCCGCGCTGGCCAAGCTGGATGCCGGCTTTGCCACGGGCGCGCGGATCGCGGCGGCAGGCCGCACCGATGCCGGCGTTCATGCGACCGGACAGGTCGCCCATGCCGAACTGCTGCGCGACTGGGACGCTTTCCGTCTGGCCGAGGCGCTGAATTTCCACCTCAAGCCCGCCCCCGTGGCGGTGCTGGCGGCAAAGCGGGTGGCCGAGGATTTTCATGCCCGGTTCTCGGCCACGGAACGGCGCTATCTGTTCAGACTGATCGCCCGCCGGGCACCGATGACGCATGACCAGGGCCTTGCCTGGCGCGTCCTGAAACCGCTGGACACGCGGGCCATGCGCGAGGCCGCCGCGCATCTGATCGGTCAGCACGATTTCACCACATTCCGGTCCTCGATCTGTCAGGCCAAGAGCCCACTGAAAACGCTGGACGCGATCGGCATCGACGAAATCGCGATCCCCCATGGCCGGGAATACCGTTTCACCCTGCGGGCGCGGTCTTTCCTGCATAACCAGGTGCGCTCCATTGTCGGCACGCTGGAACGGGTGGGCGCGGGTTCATGGCAGCCGGAGCGCGTGGCCCGGGCATTGGCGGCGCGCGACCGCGCGGCCTGCGGGCCTGTCTGTCCGCCCCATGGATTGTATCTGACGGGCGTCGGCTATCCCGGCGATCCCCTGTTCGGGATCTAGGCGCGACCGCGCCGGCGCGGGCGCTCGTCCTTCCTGGTCAGCACGATCTTGACCGTGGACCACAGGATCCACAGATCCAGGCCGAAATCGCGGTGGCGCTGGTAGATCAGGTCGATCTTCAGCTTGACCGGCAGGCAGCGGCGATAATAGGCGGCCTCGGTCGCGGCGGCGGATTTGCAGCGTGCGAGGATCCGGTCCTCGTGCCGATGATAGATAAGCGTCGCCAGCCCGGTCACGCCCGGACGGCTTTTCAGCACCTGCGCGTAAACTGCGGGGAAACGTTCGACATATTCGCGCAGCGGCGGGCGCGGGCCGACGAAGCTCATGTCGCCGCGCAGGATGTTGAACAACTGCGGCAATTCGTCGATCCGCGTGCGGCGCAGGAAATGGCCCAGGGGCGTGATGCGCCAGTGCTTGTGCGCGCCGGTGGCGCCGAAATCGTCCTCTTCCGTGGTCATGGTGCGGAATTTCAACTGCGTGAAGGACTGGCCCGGCGCGCGCATCCGGTGCGCGGTATAGAAAATCGGACGCCCCTGCACGATCAGCAGAAGAAAGGCCATGACGGCCATCACCACGGACAGCGGAATCATCAGCATCAGCGCCAGTGTCACATCGAACAGACGCTTGCGGCGCGGCATGGGCTTCATGCCGCTGTCGCGGGCCTGACCCAGGAACCAGGCCATCTTGGACCCGGTCAGCGTCGCAAGCTGGGCCGCTTCTGCCTTGTCCCAGTCGTGATGGATCGTCACAACGCGCCTGCCCGTCGGATTGCCTCAATCGGTCCGCGGTAACACATCCTTCCGGACAAGGAAACCAGACTGACGCATTCCCGCCGAATGACTTGCACTAGCATGGCAGTTCGGCCACTGTCCGCCCAGAGAGCCACCGATCAGAGCCCCATGCGCAAGTTCCTTGTCCTTCTCGATGACAGCCGCGAATGCCTGAACGCGATGCGTTTCGCGGCGATGCGCGCCGCTCATACCGGCGGTGCCGTGGTGATCCTTTCGGTCATTCCGGCGGCCGATATCCAGCACGGATTCGGCGTCGCCGATGTCATGCGCGCCGAGGCGCACGAGCGGATCGAAGCCCATTTCGAGGTCTTCGCCAAATGGATGCGCTCGCGCCCCAAGGTCGAGCCGGAACTGGTCATCCGCGAGGGCGATCCGGCCGACGAACTGATCGCCCAGCTTGCGGATGATCCCGAGATCGGCATCGTCGTGCTGGGCCTGAACCCGGACAAGGCGGGGCCGAACCCGGTGCTGAACAGGCTTTTGCGCGAGGCCAGCAACCTGCCCTGCCCGATCACCATCGTGCCCGGCGACATCTCCAAGGAGCGGCTGGAGGCGATCACCTGAGCCGGCTTGCTTGACCCGGACAGGCCGCATCGCCATATCATGCGGAAAGGAGCGCGCCCCATGTTCATCCAGACCGAAACCACGCCCAACCCGGCGACCCTGAAATTCCTGCCCGGCGAAACCGTCCTGGGCAGCGGCACCGCGGATTTCCCGACGCCTGAATCCGGCGCGAAATCGCCTTTGGCCCGCCGCATCTTCGCCATCGAGGGTATCGCCGGCGTTTTCCTGGGCCGGGATTTCGTGACCGTCACCAAGGTCGAGGATCAGCCCTGGGATCATCTCAAACCCTCGATCCTGGGCGCGATCATGGAGCATTTCCAGTCCGGCGCCCCGGTGATCGAGGGTGAGGCCCCCGAAAGCGCCGGTCATGCCGCGCATGACGGCCCGGATTCCGAGATCGTGGTCCAGATCAAGGAATTGCTGGATACCCGTGTCCGCCCGGCGGTGGCGCAGGATGGCGGCGACATCACCTTTCACGGATTCGACCGGGGCGTGGTCTATCTGCACATGCAGGGGGCTTGCGCGGGTTGCCCGTCCTCGACCCTGACGCTGAAGATGGGGATCGAGAACCTGCTGCGCCACTATATCCCCGAGGTGATCGAGGTCAGGCCCGTTGCCTGAGGGGATTGCCCTGGGCTTCGACACATCGGCCGCGCATTGCGCGGCCGCTTTGCTTCGGGGCGACCGGGTGCTGGTCCAGCATCATGAAGCGATGGCCAGGGGACAGGCCGAACGGCTGTTTCCGCTGCTGGAACAGCTGCTGGCCGAGGCGGGACTGAACTGGCACGATCTGGATGTCATCGGCGTCGGCACCGGGCCCGGCAACTTCACTGGAATCCGGGTGGCGGTTGCGGCGGCGCGCGGACTGGCCCTGTCGCTGGGCATTCCGGCCCTGGGCGTCGCCGTGACCGAGGCTGCGGCCCATGGCCTGCCCCGACCCTGCCGCGTCGTGATCCCTGCGCGGCGCGAGCAGGTGATCTGGCAGGATTTCGGCACCGGCGCGGCGGATGATGCGGGGGGCCGGCCGCAGCAAGCTGCGGCCGGCGCGCTGCCGCCCGGCCCCGCGCCGGCTGCGCCGGCAATCCCGCTGGCCGAGGCCATTGCGCGTCTGGCGCTGGAGCGCCGCGACAGTCCCGCCCAGCCGCGCCCCGCGCCGATCTATCTGCGTCCGGCCGATGCCGCCCCCCCGCGCGAGGCGGGATTGGTCATTCTGGAAAGAGAATGACACCCGACCGGCTTGCCGCGCTGCACGCGCGCTGCTTCGTCGCCCCGCGCCCCTGGTCGGAAACCGAGTTCCGCGCTCTGCTGGACATGCCGGGCGCCTTCCTTCTGCTTCGGCCCGATGCGTTCCTTCTGGGTCGCAGCATCGCGGGCGAGGCCGAATTGCTGACCCTCGCAGTCGCGCCCGAGGCGCGGCAGCGGGGCGTGGGACGCGCCCTGACGCAGGATTTTGCCGCAACGTCACGCCGCCTGGGCGCCGGCACCGCCTTTCTGGAAGTGGCCCATGACAACATCGCCGCCCGCGCACTGTATCATGCGTCAGGCTGGCGTGATGCGGGGCGCAGGCGCGGCTATTACGCGCCGGGCCTGGATGCGATCCTGATGCGTCTCGACCTTGCCGCGCCCCAAGAACCCGGTTGACCGGCTCTGCCCGATGCGCCCTAATCGGCCCATTCGGCGGGCGGCTTGAATCGCCTGCCCCAACAGGAAGAGGTTCTGGCATGAATCTGATGAAAACGCTGATGGCGGGCTCGGCCGTCATGGCCTTGACTGCGGGCGCGGCCCTGGCCGAACCGGCCCTGATCTACGATCTGGGCGGCAAATTCGACAAGTCGTTCAACGAGGCCGCCTATAACGGCGCCAAACGCTGGGTCGAGGAAACCGGCGGCTCCTACAAGGAACTGGAGATGCAGTCCGAGGCGCAGCGCGAACAGGCGCTGCGCCGGCTGGCCGAAACCGGCGCCAATCCGATCGTGATGACCGGCTTTGCCTTCGGCGACGTGCTGAACAAGGTCGCGCCCGATTATCCCGACACGAAATTCGCGATCATCGACATGGTCGTGGATCAGCCCAACGTGCAATCGGTCGTCTTCACCGAGGAACAGGGCAGCTATCTGGCCGGGATGATGGCCGGGATGGCCTCGAAATCCGACATCGTGGGCTTTATCGGCGGCATGGACATTCCGCTGATCCACAAGTTCGAATGCGGCTATGCCCAGGGCTTCAAGGCCGTGAAGCCCGATGGCAAGGTGCTGATCAACTATACCGGCACAACGCCTGCGGCATGGAACGACCCGGTGAAGGGCGGCGAACTGGCCAAGGCGCAGATCAGCCAGGGCGCGGACGTGATCTATGCTGCCGCCGGCGGAACCGGCATCGGCGTGCTGCAGGCGACGGCGGATGACGGCAAGCTGGGCATCGGCGTGGACAGCAACCAGAACTACCTGCATCCGGGTTCGATGCTGACCTCGATGGTCAAGCGCGTGGACAACGCCGTCTACGACGCCTTCACCGCCGGACCCGATCTGGAGCCCGGCGTCAAGGTCATGGATCTCAAGGCCAATGGCGTGGGCGTCGCCATCGACGACAACAACAAGGATCTGGTCACCGCCGAGATGCAGGCCGCGGTGGACGACGCAACGGCCAAGATCGCCTCGGGCGAGATCAAGGTCCACGACTACATGACCGACAACGCCTGCCCGGTCGAGTAGCAATGGCCATGACGGCACAAGACGCAGGGGGGCGGCCGGAGACGGCTGCCCCCTACGCCATCGAGCTGAAGGGGATTTCGAAAGCCTTCGGTCCGGTGCAGGCGAACAAGGATATCGATCTGCGCGTTGCCAAGGGCTCGATCCACGGCATCATCGGCGAGAACGGCGCCGGGAAATCGACGCTGATGTCGATCCTTTACGGCTTCTACAAGCCCGACCGGGGCCGGATTCTGGTCAATGGCGAACCGATCGCCATCGCCGACAGCCAGACCGCCATCCGTGCCGGCATCGGCATGGTGTTCCAGCATTTCAAACTGGTGCAGAATTTCACGGTTCTGGAAAACATCATCCTCGGCGTCGAGGACGGCCGCCTGCTGCGCCCTTCGCTGGCCAAGGCGCGCGGCGTGCTGAAGCAACTGGCCCACGAATACGAACTGAACGTCGATCCAGACGAAACAATCGAGGAATTGTCGGTCGGCCATCAGCAACGGGTCGAGATCCTGAAGGCGCTGTATCGCCAGGCCGATATCCTGATCCTGGACGAACCGACCGGCGTTCTGACCCCGGCCGAGGCGGACCATCTGTTCCGCATCCTCGAGGGACTGAAGGCCGAGGGCAAGACGATCATCCTGATCACCCACAAACTGCGCGAGATCATGGACATCACCGACACCGTCTCGGTCATGCGGCGCGGCGAGATGGTGGCCTCGGTCAGCACCGCCGAGACCAGCCCCGAGGCGCTGGCCGAACTGATGGTGGGCCGCAAGGTGCTGCTGAACGTGGACAAGACCCCTGCCCGGCCCGGCGCCCCGGTGCTGGAAGTGCGCGATCTGCACCTGATCGACCACGAGGGCGTGGAGCGTCTTCGCGGCATCAGCTTCGACATCCGTGCAGGCGAGATCCTGGGGATCGCGGGCGTGTCCGGCAACGGCCAGACCCAGCTTCTGGAATTGCTGGGCGGCTATCCCGAAAAGGGCGCCAGGGTCAGCGGCGCGATCCGCATGAACGGAGAGGCGCTGGACCTGACGGGTGCCGGTTCCGACGCGCGGACGCGGCGCAGGCGCGGCATCGGCCATGTGCCCGAGGATCGGCAGACCGAGGGTCTGATCATGGATTTCACCGCCTGGGAGAACATCGCCTTCGGCTATCACGACAAAGCCGAATACCAGAAGGGGTGGCTGATGGACAATGACGCCATCCGCCGCGATGCCAAGAAATACATGGAAGATTTCGACTGCCGCCCGCGCAATTGCGACCTGGCCGCACGCGATTTTTCCGGCGGCAACCAGCAAAAACTGGTGGTGGCCCGCGAGCTCGAGCGCAATCCCGACCTGCTGCTGATCGGCCAGCCCACGCGCGGCGTCGATATCGGCGCCATCGAATTCATTCACAAGCGGATCATCGAGTTGCGCGACGCGGGCAAGGCGGTCTTGCTGGTCAGCGTCGAATTGGACGAGATCCTGTCGCTGTCCGACCGCATCGCAGTCATGTTCGATGGCCGCATCATGGGCGAGCGGCTGCCCGATCAGACCACGACGGGCGAGCTTGGCCTGCTGATGGCCGGCGTGACCGATACCGAACATCACGCCGCCGAAGATGGCATCCCGCCTGAACACAGGCATGTCGATGACCTGCCGGACGAGACCGCGAACGGGGGGCCGCGCTGATGGACAAGATGCCGAAATGGGCCGACGTGATCCTGACGCCGCTGATTTCGCTGGTTCTGGCCATGGCGATTTCGGCCCTCGTGATCCTGGCCATCGGCGAAAGCCCCGCCGCGGCCCTGAAGACGATGGTCGATGGCGCGCTTGGATCCAGCTATGGCTGGGGCTTCACGCTGTATTACACGACGAATTTCATCTTCACCGGCCTTGCCGTCGCGGTGGCCTATCACGCGCGCCTGTTCAATATCGGCGGCGAAGGTCAGGCGATGATGGGGGGGCTGGGCGTCGCGCTGGTCCTGCTGTCGGTGCCGCTGCCTCACTGGCTGCTGGCCCTGCCCGCCGCGATGATCGGCGCGGCCCTGTTCGGCGCGGCATGGGCGCTGATCCCGGCATGGCTTCAGGCGAAGCGCGGCAGTCATATCGTGATCACCACGATCATGTTCAACTTCATCGCCGCGGCCCTGCTGAATTATGTCCTGGTCAACATCCTGCGCCCGGTCGGCAGTATGGACCCGGCCTCGGCCCGGTTCCCTGAAAGCACCTATCTTCCGGCGCTGACCGACATCGCCGCGGCGATCGGAATCCAATGGGGCAAGAACACGCCGGTCAACATCACCTTCCTGATCGCGATCCTGGCCTGCCTGCTGGTCTGGCTGCTGATCTGGCGGACGCGCCTGGGATACGAGATCCGCGCCCTCGGCCGGTCCGAGCCGGGCGCGCTCTATGCCGGCATCAGCCCGGTGCGCATCATCGTGATCGCGATGCTGATCTCGGGCGGTCTGGCGGGACTGATGGCGATCAACAACGTCATGGGCGAAAGCGAAAGGCTGGTGTTGAACGCGGTCGAGGGTGCGGGCTTCATCGGCATCGCCGTGGCCCTGATGGGCCGCAACCATCCTTTCGGTGTCTTTCTGGCCGCGCTTCTCTTCGGCTTTCTTTATCAGGGCGGAGGGGAACTGGCGCTGTGGACCAGTATCCCGCGCGAATTGATTGTCGTCATCCAGGCGCTGGTGATCCTGTTCACCGGCGCGCTGGACAACATGGTGCGGATGCCGCTGGAGCGGATGTTCCTCGCGCTGCGCAAGCGGAGGGCTGCATGATGGATTTCAACACCGTCCTGCAGATCCTCGACAGCGCCGTGCGGCTGATGACGCCGCTGCTGCTGGCCTGCCTGGCGGGGCTTTATTCCGAACGATCCGGCGTGTTCGATATCGGCCTTGAAGGGAAGATGCTGATGGCCGCCTTCACCGCCGCCTCGGTCGCCTATGCGACGGGCAGCGCATGGCTGGGCCTTCTGGCCGGTATCGGCGGGTCGATGGCGATGTCGCTGATCCACGGCCTCGCCTCGATCACCTTCATGGGAAACCAGCTGATTTCCGGTGTGGCGATCAATTTCCTGGCTTCGGGGATGACCGTTCTTCTGGGCCAGAAGATTTTCGGCCTCGGCGGACGGACGCCGTCGCTGCAAGGCGCCGCCCGCTTTCAGGAAATCACCCTGCCGCTGGCCGATACGCTTGGTCAGGTGCCGGTCATCGGACCGATCTATGCGCAGCTCATTTCGGGACACTCGATCCTGGTCTATGTGGCCTTCCTGGCAGTGCCGCTGACCTGGTGGGTGCTGTTTCGCACCCGTTTCGGCCTGCGCCTGCGCGCGGTGGGCGAAAACCCCGCCTCGGTCGATACGGCCGGCGTGTCGGTGACGCGGCTGCGCTATGCCGCCATCGGCATCTGCGGCGTCCTGACCGGCATCGCCGGCGCCTATCTTGCCACCAGCCTCTCGGCGGGCTTCGTCAAGGAAATGACGGCGGGGCGGGGGTTCATCGCGCTGGCGGCGCTGATCTTTGCCAAATGGCGGCCCTGGGGGGCGCTTGGCGCGACCTTCCTGTTCGGGCTTCTGGAAGCCATCGCCAACCGCTATCCCAATCTGGATCTCGGCATCGTCACGGTGCCGTCGATGTTCATGAACGCGCTGCCCTATATCCTGACCGTGATCATCCTCGCGGGCTTTGTCGGTCGCGCCATCCCGCCCCGCGCGGGCGGAGAACCCTATGTCAAGGAACGCTGAACTTGCCGCCCTGATCCGGTCGCGCGCCGGTGCGGCGGCGCCCGAATACGGCTTCATCCTGGGCTCTGGCCTCGGCCACCTGTCGGCGCAGGTAGACGGCACCGCCATTCCCTATGACGAACTGCCGGGCTTTCCCCATGCGGGCGTATCGGGCCATGTCCCGCACCTGGTGATCGGCGATCTCGAGGGGCGCCGCGTCGCGGTCTTCGGGGGACGCGCCCATTACTACGAATCGGGCCGCGCGGATGCGATGCGTCTGCCGCTGGAGGTGCTGGCCGAGCTTGGCTGCGACCGGCTGATCTTGACCAACGCGGCCGGATCGCTGCGCCCCGACATTCCGCCCGGCGGGTTGATGCTGCTGAACGACCATATCGCCTTTGCCGGGACCAACCCCCTGATCGGAGAAGGCACCGATGCCCGCTTCGTGCCCATGACCCGGGCGCATGATCCCGAAATCCGCGCCGGACTTGGCGCCGCGGCGCGCGACGAGGGTGTCGATCTGCCCGAGGGCGTCTATTGCTGGTTCTCGGGCCCCAGCTTCGAAACCCCCGCGGAAATCCGCGCCGCGCGGACGCTGGGCGCCGACGCAGTCGGCATGTCCACGGTGCCGGAAATCATCCTGGGACGGTTTCTCGGGCTGCGCTGCGCGGCGATTTCGGTCATCACCAATATGGGCGCGGGCCTGTCGGACGAGGCGATCAGCCACGAACACACCAAGGCCATGGCCCCGCAGGGCGCCGCGAAACTGGAGGCGGTGCTGCGCCGCTTCCTGCGCGATCGGCACGGATGACATTTTGCCATTCCGGTTCCGGGCGCGACGTTCTGCGCCGGCACAACGGCAGGGGTCGCGGCGGCTTTCATATCCCCGTCGCCCTGCCAGGACCAAACGCTCTTTCAGAGGCGAAGACCGGCCAGGGCAGCCTCGACCGCCGCCGCCGCCGCATCCGTGTCGCGCAGATCATCCAGCGCAACGACCGCCCGTTCGCGCTGCGCATAGCGCGAACGGTGTTTCCGATAGCGCGGATCGTAATGGTCGCGCATCAGCCCCTCGGCCAGTTCCACCCAGGCACCGGCCTCTGCCAGCGCCTGCCATGTCGCGATGCGTTCGGCCGGATGCTGCCGGGACAAGGCCGCGATGATCGCCGCCAGCCGTTCGGAATCGGCGACCACATCGGCATAGTCGCGGGCCGAATAGGCTGCCCGCGCCGCGACCGGGACATCCAGCCTAATGCGGGGCGCCGCGCAGATCGCCTGCCACATCGCCTTCGGGACCGAGATCTGTCCGATCCGGCTGCTTTCGGCCTCGACCATCACAGGGCGGCCGGGATCCAGCCCCTCGATCGCGATGGCCAGACGGCTCTCGAACCATTTCTGGCTGGGCTGACCGCCCTCGATCGCCCCGAACAGGCTGCCGCGGTGGCGCGCCAGACCTTCCAGATCGATCACCTGAACGCCGCGCATGGCCAGCCGGTGCAGGATTGCCGTCTTGGCGCTGCCGGTATTGCCGTCCAGAACCACGACAGGCGCGGCGACCGGCCCGTTCTGCACGCGATCCACGACCAGCCCGCGCCACGCCTTGTAGCCGCCTTCCAGGCGCGCCACGCGCCAGCCGATCTGCGACAGGATCGTCTGAAAGCTGCCTGAACGCTGCCCGCCGCGCCAGCAATAGACCAGCGGCCGCCAGCCGCCGCCGCGATCGGACAGCGGACCCGCCAGATGCCTCGCGGCGTTGGCGGCGACCAGGGCCGCACCCATCCTGCGCGCGTCAAAGGGTGATACCTGCTTGTAGATCGTGCCGACCTCGATCCTTTCGGCATCGTCCAGAACCGGCAGGTTGATCGCGCCGGGCAGATGATCCTCGGCATATTCGGCGGGGGCGCGGACATCGATGATGTTGTCAAACCCGGCAAAAGCCGGATCGGCAACGCAAGCGGGCTTCAGTATCAAGTCAGTAGACGTAAACGGGTGTTCCCACCGGAACCCGATCGAACAGGCTCATCACCGATTCGTTGCGCATCCGGATACATCCGTTGGAGACCGCGCGACCGATCGAGCCCGGCTCGGTCGTGCCGTGGATGCGGATCGCGGTATCCTGACCCTTCGCGTTATAGAGATACAGCGCGCGCGCCCCAAGCGGATTGGTGGGCCCGCCCGGCATGCCGCCCGCCCATCTGGCATATTGACCCGGATTGCGCTTGATCATGTCCTGCGTGGGCGTCCAGCTGGGCCATTCGACCTTGCGGCCGATACGGGCACGGCCCTTCCAGACCAGTTCGGCCTTGCCGACGGCCACGCCATAGCGGATCGCCCGTCCCGGCGCGATCACATGATAAAGAAAGAAGTCGTCACTGACGACGACGATGCTGCCGACCTCGAAATCGTTGCGGATGGCGACTTCTGTCGGCGCATAGGGGTCGCGGGTCGAAGCCGGCGCGGTGACAGCCTGCGCCAGTCCCAGCGACGGGGCGGCGATCAGCGGCAAGGCCAACGACATCAACTGACGGCGGTTCATGGCGATCATTTCCTGCAGGCTGCTCGGGTTGGTCTTTTCCTTGTCTGAATACAGCAAAAGAGGGGCATCCTGCAACTGATCTGCACGCATCTGACGTATTCGTGGCTTGATTCGCGGCCCGCCGGGCGACATTCCGCTGTCATGACATCACGCCACCTCCCCCGCCCCGATCGCCGCCGCGTCCTTGCCATGGCGGCTGCGGGCGCGGTCGCAATGCCCGCGCGCCTGTCGGCTCGGCCTGCCGGTCCAAGCATCCTCGCCTTCGGGGACAGCCTGACCGCGGGCTTCGGTCTGCCGCCCGAAGAGGGGTTGGTTCCCGTGCTGTCGGACTGGCTGGCGCGGCGCGGAACGCCCGCGCGGCTGACCAATGCCGGGCTATCGGGCGAGACGACTTATGGCGGCCGGGTGCGGATCAACTGGGCGCTGCGCGGTGGCGCCGATGCGGTGATGGTCGAGTTGGGCGGCAATGACATGCTTCTGGGCTGGACCGCCGCGCGGGCCGAGGCCAATCTGGATGCGATCCTCTCGAAGGCCACGGCGCGCGGCCGTCCCGTTCTTCTGATCGGCATCAGCGCCCCGGCCGGGGCGCGCGAATGGCGACGGGCCTGGGCCGGGCTGTGGCCGCGCCTCGCCCGCCGTCACGGCACGCTGTTGCTGCCCGATCTCTATGCACCGCTGGCTGCGATCGCCCGCGACGACCGGGCGCCGCTGTTGCAGCGCGACGGCATCCACCCGTCGTCACAGGGTATCAGGCTGATCGTCGATCACCTGGGACCGAAGGTGCAGGATCTGGTGGCGGCGACGCGCGCCGCACAGGCCCCGGGCTAGCGCCAGGATCCGCGGGCATCCGCGTCTGCATCACAGGCGAGGACTACGGAAGGCGTGAGGACGCCCTATTAGCTGGCGCACAGTCAAAAGCCCCGCCGAAGCGGGGCCGATCGGGCCACAATGGCCAGGGCTCAGGCCTGCAGTTCCGCCGGGCCGTCCTTCTTGGCAATCTCGCGCTTCAGCTTCAGCGCGCGGGCCGACAGATCGCCATCCTTCGCGCGGGCCAGGAATTCGTCCAGCCCGCCGCGATGATCGACCGAGCGCAGGGCCGCGGCCGAGATCCGCAGAGAATAGCTGCGGCCCATCTTCTCCGAGGTCAGCGTGACGTCGTTCAGGTTCGGCAGGAACCGGCGACGGGTTCTGTTGTTGGCGTGGCTGACATTGTTGCCGGTCATCGGGCCTTTGCCGGTCAGTTCGCAGACGCGCGACATGATGTTGATCCTTCGTCTCAGCTTGGCGGGCGTTCCCGACGGATGGGTCCGGCCCAATTGACAAGGGCGCCGCGAGGCAGCGCCCGGAAATTCCGTTCGCGGGTGATTACAGCGACGCCCCGCCTTCGTCAACCCCCCTGAGACATCGGCCGCGACGCGATCGGTCCGGATCGGTCAAGGGTCTGCGTCCTTGCAGGCATGTCGCAGCTGACCGATCGGACCGGGAATACCGGGCGCTTGCGGCATCCCGAAGACCGAACGGCACCGGCGGCGCGCCGGCCGGGATGGGACGCGGAAAAAGCCTTGAATCAGGCATAGGCGGCCTCGATCCGGATCAGCTTTTCCTTGCGCCACAATCCGCCCGCATAGCCGGTCATGCGGCCGTCGGCACCGATGACGCGGTGGCAGGGCACGATCAGGGCCAGCCGGTTGGTCGCGTTGGCACGGGCCACGGCGCGAACGGCCGAAGGGCGACCGATCTGCCCGGCCAGCGCCGCATAGCTGCGAGTCTCGCCGGCCGGTATTCTCTGCAAGCCGCGCCAGACCTGCTGCTGGAAATCGGTGCCGTGCAGATGGACGGGTATCGAGAAGCGCGGATCGCGGCCCTCGAAATAGGCGGCAAGCTGGGCCTGGGTCTGGTCGATAACGGCGTTCCGGCCCAGACCGATCCGACCGCCGACATGGGCCGACAGGCGGCGCAGCCCCTGGCGCAGCGCCTTGCGATCGGTGAATTCCAGCAGATGCAGGGACCGGTCGTCGGCAATGGCGATCATGCCGCCCAGCGGCGTCTCGATCCAATCGGCGCGCAGATCCGCAGGCCCGCGCCAGCGATGCGGTGAATGGCCGAAAAGCCGGGCAAAGGCATTGCGGAACCCGGAAGCCGATTCGAATCCGGCATCAAGCTGTGCCTCGATCATCGGCGATCCCTCCTTCAACGCCTGCATCCCGCCCAGGATCCGCCGCTCGCGGGCCATGGCCAGAAAACTCTGCCCGAAATGCCGCTTGAAGGCCCGACGCACGGTCGAGGGGTCGAACCCCAGTGATACCAGATCGCCCTCGGACCAGCGCCGTCCCGGATCGGCGCCAAGCCGCGCCACCAGATCTCGGACCAGCGGTTCGCCCTCGGCGCTCAGACCTGCGGGGTGGCAGCGCCGGCAGGGACGGAAACCCGCCGCCATCGCGTCCTCGGGCCGGCTGAACCAGCGGCAATTGCGCGCCAGAGGCTTGCGCGCCGGGCAGGTCAGCCGGCAGAAGATCCCGGTCGTGGTAACGCCGACCAGGGCGCGTCCCTCGAAGGTCGCATCGCGCGCGATCAGCGCGGCATAGAGCGTATCGGCTTCGGGCAGATCCAGCATGGCGACATCCTTTCCCCTACTTTCTTCTAGCCGATTCGGCGCGGCTTCGGGACACCAAAACGGGCGTCTATTTCCCGTCCTCCCGGTGCAGACGATCCAGCATCCGCGCCGCCGCCAGACCCGGCGGCAGATCGCCCGCGGCAACCGCCTCGCCCAGCCTGTCCAGTTCCTTTCGCAACCGGGGCTGATTCAACCGCGCCAGAAGGCCGGCGCGCACATCGGCCATGAACCAGTGACGGGCCTGCTGCGCCCGGTTCCGGTCGAAATGCCCGTTCTTGCGCCGCCAATCGGCAAGTTGCCGGATTTGCGCCCAGGCTTCGTCCAGCCCGTCGCCCGTCGCGGCCGAGACGGGCAGCGCCTTGGGAAAACCCTCGGGATCCTGCGGTCGCTTGCGCAGCAGGCGCAGGGCGCCCGCGTAGTCGGCGACGGTGCGTCGCGCCGTGGCCAGCAGGTCGCCATCCGCCTTGTTGACAAGGATCAGGTCGGCCATCTCCATGATGCCGCGCTTGACGCCCTGCAATTCGTCGCCGCCGGCGGGCGCCAGCAGCAGCACGAACAGATCCGACATCTCGGCCACCATCGTCTCGGACTGGCCCACGCCGACCGTCTCGATCAGGACCAGATCGTAACCTGCGGCCTCGCAAAGCCGGATCGCCTCGCGCGTGCGGCGCGCGACGCCGCCCAGCTCGCGACTGGCGGGCGTGGGCCGGATGAAGGCTTTCGGGTCGCGTGACAGACGTTCCATCCGGGTCTTGTCGCCAAGGATCGAGCCGCCCGAACGCGCCGAAGAAGGATCGACGGCGAGAACCGCGACCTTCATCCCCTGTCCGGTCAGCATCGTGCCGAAAGCCTCGATGAAGGTGGATTTTCCGACGCCGGGCGTGCCCGACAGTCCGATCCGCAAGGCCGTTCGTTCGGGCAGCCGCGCAATCAGATCCGTAGCCTGCGCGCGATGATCCGCGCGCGTCGATTCGATCAGGGTGATCGCGCGTGACAAGGCGCGCCGGTCTCCGCCTGTCAATCCGTCGAGAAGTTCGTCCATGCAGCACCGTGGCAGGCGGGGGCCGACTGCCCCCGCACCCCCGTGGATATTTGCACCAAGGCAAAATGCCAAGCGCGCGCAACGCGCCGGGCATGGGATGATGCAGCGGCTGGCGGTGGCCTGCGGGAGGTATTCGAAGACCGGATCAGGCGACGGGCTTTTGTCCGGCGCGGGCTTGGGTTAGGCAAATCTCAGACATTTTGCCACGGTGAGTCCCATGCATGACATTCGCGCCATTCGCGACAATCCCGACGGTTTCGAAGCCGCGCTGCAACGACGCGGCCTGTCAGGCGTGACCGAGGCCATCCTGGCCCTCGATGGCGAGCGCAGGGCCAAGATCGCCGAGGCCGAGACAGCGCAGGCCGAACAGAACCGCGCCAGCAAGGAAGTGGGCGCCGCCAAAAGCCGCGGCGAGACGACCGAATTCGAACGCCTGCGCGCGCTGGTGGCCGAAAAGAAGACCGATGTGGCACGAATGCAGGCCGAGGCCGCGGCGCTGGACGGGCGCCTGCGGGACATGCTTCTGGGGGTGCCGAACCTGCCGCTGGAGAATGTGCCCGATGGCGCCGACGAAAATGACAATGTCGAACTGCATCGTCGCGGGACGCCGCGCCGGTTCGACTTTGGCCCGGTCGAGCATTTCGAGATCGCCGGTGTCCGGCCCGGCATGGATTTCGAGACGGCGGCGAAGTTGTCGGGCAGCCGCTTCGTGATGCTGAAGGGCGCGGTGGCGCGCCTGCATCGTGCGCTGGCCCAATTCATGCTGGATCTGCATGTGACCAGAAACGCCCTGCAAGAGACCTGGACGCCGGTCCTGGTGCTGGAGGACATGATGGTCGGCACCGGCCAACTGCCCAAATTCGGCGACGACAGCTATCAGACGCGCGACGGCTATTGGCTGATTCCCACGGCCGAGGTGACGCTGACGAACATTGTCCACGGCGATCTGGTCGATCAGGCCAGCCTGCCGCGCCGCATGGTCGCCCACAGCCAGTGTTTCCGGTCCGAGGCGGGCAGCGCAGGCCGCGACACCACGGGGATGCTGCGCCAGCACCAGTTCGAGAAGGTCGAGATGGTCTCGATCACCGATGCCGACAGCGGTCTGGCCGAACATGCCCGCATGACGCGCTGTGCCGAATCGGTGCTGGAGGCGCTGGACCTGCCCTATCGGACCATCGTGCTGTGCACCGGAGACATGGGTTTCAGTGCCCGCATTACCCACGACATCGAGGTCTGGCTGCCCGGCCAGGATCGCTATCGCGAAATCAGCAGCGTCAGCTATTGCGGCGATTTCCAGGCGCGCCGGATGAATGCCCGCTATCGCCCGGAGGGCGGCGGGAAGCCGGAATTCGTCCACACGCTGAATGGGTCGGGTCTGGCCGTGGGCCGGACACTGATCGCCGTGCTGGAAAACGGTCAGCAGCCCGATGGATCCGTCGATCTGCCCGCCGCGCTTCATCCCTATCTGGGCGGGGCGAGCCGGCTGAGCGCCGACGGCACGTTGGCCTGAGCGGTCTTCCCGGCGCGAGGGCGGTGCCGGGCGGCAAAGCGGCGGCAGCGAAACAAATTCGCCCGCCGCCGCGTTCTGCCGCCATGAAACGCTTCGGCCAGATCATTCACGGCTCCGCCACGCTGCTATTCGTCGGCAGCAGCTTCGCCTATGCGGTGCAATCCCGTCCCGCGCCGCTGCTGGCAGCGTTTCAGGGCTCGGACGGCGCGGTGGTACTGCCGGGCGTGCCGGCAGCAAGCGACGCCGCCCAAACGCTTGCGTTGCCGCAATTGTACATGAGCCCCGAAAATCCGCTGATGTGGGCGCTGCTGATCGTTCTGTGGCTCAGCCTCGCCCTGGACGCGATCACGCAGCTTCGCGAATCGTCCGAGGATTATTCTTTCGCCGCCGCAGCGGGACCGAATGTCGTCTGGCCGGCCCTGTCGCTGGCGCTGCTTGCAGGCGCAGCCTGGCCCTGGATGGTGGACCGGCAGAACGAGCCCGTCCTGCTGGGCGCGCTGTTCATGGTGCTGGCCACGGTCATCGCGGCCAGGCGCGCGCGACGTTCGAACCGGCCAGCGATCGGCTTTCTGGCGGGGTGGAGCACCGCGACCGGCATCGCGGCCCTGGCCGCCATCCTGGCCGAACGCCTCGGCCTGACCATCGCCCAGGCCGCGGTTCTGGCGATTTTGCCGGGCGTGCTGATCGGCCTTGCGGCGCAGGGCAGGATCGGACCGTCAATCACCTATCCGACGGCGCTTATCTGGGCCTTCGTTGCGCTGGCGACCACGACCATGGGTTCCAGCCCGATGATCGCCATGGCCGCGATCGTGGGCGTCTCGGCGATGGCGATGGTGCTGATCGAGGCCGCCAGCTAGGATCAGCCGCCCTTGGGTTTCTGCCGCACCCTGTGTTTCGAAAGCGCGCCGGACTGGCTGATCTTGCCGGCCTTTGCGCGATAGGGGTTGTCGCCGCCCTGATCTCGGAAGAACAGCCGGATCGGCGTGCCGGGCATGTCGAAATCGACGCGCAAGCCGTTGACCAGATAGCGCTGATAGCTGTCGGGCAGCTTGTCGGTATGCGTGGCCTTGACGATGAAGGCGGGGGGGCGGGTCTTCACCTGGGTCATGTAGCGCAGCCTGATCCGCCGCCCACCGGGCGCGGGGGGCGGATGGCTTTCGGTCATCGCCTCCAGCCAGCGATTCAGCTTCGCGGTGGAAACGCGACGGTTCCAGACCTCGTGTGCCTTGATGACCGCCGCGTGCAACCGGTCCAGTCCCTTGCCGGTCCTGGCCGAGACGGTGACCAGCGGTGCCCCCTTCAATTGTGGCAGCAGACGTTCGAAACTGGCGCGCAGTTCGTTCAGCTTGTGGGGCTTGTCGTCTTCCAGATCCCATTTGTTGGCGGCAACGACGACGGCGCGGCCTTCGGTTTCGGCGAAATCGGCAATGCGCAGATCCTGCTGCTCGAAGGGAATTGCCACGTCCAGCAGGACGACCACCACTTCGGCGAACCGCACCGCGCGCAAGCCGTCGGCGACCGAGAGCTTCTCGATCTTGTCGGTAATTCTGGCACGCTTGCGCATCCCGGCGGTGTCGAAGATCCGCATGGGCGTGCCCATGAACGTCGTCGCCACGCTGATCGAATCGCGGGTAATCCCGGCTTCGGGGCCGGTCAGCAGACGATTCTCGCCAATGATCTTGTTGATCAGCGTGGACTTGCCTGCATTGGGACGCCCGATCACCGCCAATTGCAGCGGACGCGCATCGGAGGGGCGCCATTCTTCGGCGCCTTCACCACTTGCGGCATCGGCTTCGGACAGGTCCACATCGGTCAGCGCGGCGACGGGTTCGGGCCGCTCGGCCTCGACCCGGTCGGCCAGCGGCATCAGCACCCGATAGAGATCATCCATCCCCTCGCCATGTTCCGCCGAGATGCGCAAGGGTTCGCCCAGACCCAGCGACCAGGCCTCGAGTGCGCCGGCTTCGCCCGCCATCCCCTCGGCCTTGTTGGCGGCCACGATGACATGGCGCGCGCGCTTGCGCAGGATTTCGGCGAAGTATTCATCCGCGGCCGTCACACCGACGCGGGCATCGACCACGAAAAGGCAGATATCGGCCTCGTCCACGGCGCGCTCGGTCAGACGGCGCATCCGGCCTTGAAGGCTGTCGTCATCGGCCATTTCCAGCCCCGCGCTGTCGATCACGACGAACCGCAGATCGCCCAGGCGGCCGGCGCCTTCGCGCAGATCGCGGGTCACGCCGGGCTGGTTGTCGACCAGCGCCAGGCGCTTGCCGACCAGCCGGTTGAACAGGGTTGATTTGCCGACATTGGGCCGACCGACGATGGCGAGGGTAAAGCTCATCGGAAGGCGTGCAACTGTCCCGCGCGCGAGACGACATACAGCGTCTGTCCCGCCACGACCGGGGCCGAAGCCGCTCCGCCCGGAATGTCGCCCTGTCCGACCAGACGGCCCGAGGCCGGGTCGAAGGCGCGCAGGACGCCGTCCGACGAGGCGACGAACAGCCGCCCCCCGGCAAGCACCGGGCCGAAATGGGAATAGATGCGGTCCTGCTTCTTCACGCGGGAATCGGTATAATAGGGCAGATCGACGCGCCAGATGACGCCGCCGGTCGCGGCATCGAGTCGAACCAGATCGGCCTCGTCGGTGACCGCGAAAACCGACCCGCCCGCGACCGCGACCGGGCTGTTGGCGCCGTCCTTCGCGGACCAGTCCTGAATGCCCGAACCAAGATCGACCGCGTCGATCCGTCCGGACGAGGTGCCGCCATAGACCGTGCCGTCCGAAATCACCGGATCGCCGGTCACGTCGCGGATCACGGCGATGGCGCGCCCGGTGCGCGTGCCGGCGATCTGCGCGTTCCATCTGGTCGCGCCGGTCTGCGTGTCGGCGGCGGTCAACTGGCCCGACGAGAAGGGAAAGACGACGGTGTCGCCCTGCACCGCGGGCACCGAGACGCCCATGACGCCTGCCTCGGACACGATCCCCGATGTCTGCCACAGGACCTTGCCGTCCGCGGCGCGGACGGCCCAGCCGACATTGTCGCGCGCGGCCACATAGACGACGCCGTTCGCGACCGCCGGGCCGCCGCCGATGGGCGCACCGACGCGCTGCCGCCACAGCACCGCACCGCTGGTCGCGTCCAGCGCGACCAGTTCGCCGAAGCCGGTGGTGACATAGACGCGGCCGCCCTCATAGGCCAGCCCGCCGCCCGAGGCGCTGTCGCGGTTTTCCAGCGCCGGTGTCACATCGGTTGACCATGCGCGGCCGCCCGAAAGCGCCGTCGCGGTGACGCGGGCGCGGCTGTCCAGCGTGAAGACGCGACCACCACCCACGATGGGATCGGCGGCGATCCGGTGGCGGCGGTCATTGCCCTCGCCGATATCGGCGGTCCAGACACGGCTGGTGCCGCCGCCAAGCGCGACATGGCCCGGCTGGTGGGCGGCGTTGCCGCCACGATGGGTCCATTCGGAGTTGAGACGCGGCGGCGCCAGCGACAGCGCGGTCGAGGTGACGGGCGCCGGGCCCTGGACAGCGGGTCCGTCGGGCGAGGTCACCGCAAGCGGGTCCAGCCGTTCGCCGGGCAGGATGATCTCGCGCTGGCAGGCGGCAAGGCTCAGCGCAGCAGCAAGGGCCATGGTCAGTCGCAGCGTGGCATCCATCCTCGCCTCTCCCTCGTTTCGCATCTCGGCCGCGGGCGATCAGCCCGCATTGGGCGTGGTTTCCGTCGGCATGGCTTCGTTCGGCATGGTCTCGGCCGGCTGGGGCTCGACGCCCAGGGCGATCATCATCTCCGAAAGCCGGCGGCGCAAGGCTTCGCTAAGCCCGTTCTTGGCCTGGATTTGCCGGATCAGCGTGATCGCGTCGTCGTTGCGCCCGGCCTCGATCAGCGCCACGGCCTTCTGTTCCAGCGCCAGCAATTCGAACGGCGCCCCTGCCCGCGACAGCCGCGACAGGATCTGGTCGCGGATGGCGGGGTCCATGTCCTGCCCCGCCATCATGACCAGTTTCAGATCGGCCAGATCGCCCAGCACGCTGTCGCCCGCATTGTCGCCTGCCGCATTGCGCAAGGCCTCGGCCGCGGCATCATTGCCACCGTTCTCGGCCCAGGCGCCCGCGGCCAGCAGCGCCGCCAGCGCCTTGCGGCTTTTCGACCCGTCGGGATCGACCTTCATGATCGCCGCCGGATCGCCCGAAGTCTCGGCCGACAGGATCGCATCGCCCCAGGCGCGGGCCTCGGCCTGGTCGCGCGACTGCGCGTATTCGCGCCAGGTCACGCCCGCCACCAGCGCCACGATCAGGACGACAGCAACCCAGCCCCAGCGGCGGAACAACCGGAACAGCCGGTCGCGCCGCAACTCCTCGGTCACTTCGTCGATGAAACTGTCATTCTGGTTGGCCATGGCCGTCTTCCGCGCTGTCGTTCTTGCCGCCCGTCTTATAACGACGGCGATGGGAATGCCAATGCCGGGCGGGCGGATCGCCGGGCCGCGCCAGCCGCAAGGACCGGCGTCGAACAGGTTCGATCAGCCGCCTTCCGGCACCAGCTGCCCCGCGCGGCGCATGGCCTCGTAGCGTTTGCGTGCCTCTCTCTTTTCGCGGCTGGCATCCTCGTCCGGCGGCACCAGATCGATCACGGTCAGTTCGGGCGGCACACCCAGCCGCATCGGCAGGACCGAACAGCCGATGCCGCCGGACACGATCAGGCTGCGCCCGGCATCGTCGTCATAGCGTCCCCAGCTCCAGGTCTCGTTGTCCGAGGCATTGATCAGCGGCGCCCCGCCCATGATCCGGACCTGACCGCCATGGGTATGTCCCGAAATCGTCAGTGCGACATGGCGGTCCGCCGCGCCCAGCAATCCGAAGATATCCGGTTCATGGGCCAGCAGGACGACGGGCGCGTCGTCGGTCACATCGCGCAAGGCCGCCGGCAGGTCGTCCATGCCATCGCTTTGCGGCCCCTCCTGGAAGGGGCGCTGATCGCCCAGACCGGCCAGCCAGAACGCTTCATCGCCCCGTCCGATCCGCACGGCGCGGTTTTCCAGACAGGGTATCCCCACCCGCGCCAGTTCGCGATGCGCCTGGGTCGGACCGGCGCGGCGTGCCTGGGCATCGGCATCCTGCCACCAATCGTGATTGCCCAGCACCGCATAAAGACCGTTGGGAGAGGTGAAATCCCGCAGCCTCTCGATGATGTCGCGCTTGCCGGTGCCGCTCCAGGTAAAGGGATGGGCTGCGGCATAATCGCCCAGCAGGATCGCCAGATCCGGCTGCAAAGCGTTGGCCCGGCGCACGATCCGACGGACCCGGCGCAGTCCGATATGCGGCGCGCCCGCGTGAAGATCCGATATGATGACCAGCCGGAACGGCCGCCGGCCGTGCCAGCCGGGCAATGCGACCCGCCACCGGACAAGACGCAGGCACATGGCGGGTTCGTACCACAGGGCATAGGCCGCCAGGCCCGCCAGACCGGCCAGAGCCAGAGATCCGACAGCCAGCGGGCGCTGGCGGTCCGGAAGGCGGCGCCGTTTGACCATCCTCTCCTCCTTGTCCGAATCGACAGAGAAAATCCCGCCGGATCATCTCCGGCGGGATTTTCCCTATATCATCATCGTCCCGCCGGCTACATGCGCGAAGCGACGTTTTCCCAGTTCACAAGATTGTCGAGGAAGTTCGACAGATATTTCGGGCGCGCATTGCGGAAATCGATATAGTAGCTGTGTTCCCACACATCGCAGCCCAGAAGCGCCGTCTGTCCGAAGCACAGCGGGTTGACGCCGTTCTCGGTCGACGTGACGTCCAGCGAACCGTCAGATTTCTTGACCAGCCACGCCCAGCCCGAGCCGAATTGCCCGCCGCCCTTGGCCGCGAATTGTTTCTTGAATTCATCGACCGAGCCGAAGCTGTCGGTCAGCGCCTTTTCCACCTCGGAAGGCATCGACGACGACGACGGCGCCATCATTTCCCAGAACTGGCTGTGATTCCAATGCTGGCTGGCATTGTTGAAGATGCCGTTCTGCGCCACGGCACCCTTCTGATAGGTGCCCTTGACGATCTCCTCAAGCGACTTGCCCTCCCATTCGGAACCGGCAATCAGTTCGTTCAGCTTTTCGACATAGGCATTGTGGTGCTTGTCGTGGTGGTATTCCAGCGTCTCTCTGGACATGCCCGCGCCCGCCAGCGCGTCGTGGGAATAGGGAAGATCGGGAAGCGTGAAAGCCATTTTCCTCTCCTTTCTGAAAGGGTTGAGCTTGCAGGTCGAGGCGCACCGTCCCGCATTCGCCGGATCAACGCAAGGGGTGCGGGCAGGTTCCTGCAAAGGCTGAGAAATGCCCGCCCGATCGTCGCGGAAAGCCGGCGCCGATCGACAGCCGATCAGCGCGGCGCAAGCCCGCTTCCCGGTATGGCCGCGTTCCGCAGCACCAGGCCAAGATAATCGGCGGTCGAACGAAAGCCGATGACGCGAAAGCCGCCGTCGATGCGCCAGAATGCGGCGGCCACCTGGGCCGCCCGCGACCGCCGCAGCCCGTCGCCAGGCATCGCGTCCAGGTTGGCGGGGCTCAGCTTGGCGATCACGTCGCCGGCATGGGGCCCGGTCACGTCGAAGACCGCGCGCGCGTAGGACAGATCGACGACCAGCGCGTGTTCGCCGGTCAACGCATCCCTCAGCGCGGTCAGGGCCGAGGCCAGATCCGCGCCGGGCAGGACCAGCAGCAATTCGTCGGGCGACATCCATCCCAGGGCGCGGTCGCCATCGGTGACGATGCGCGTGGTCAAGGGAATCGCAAGGCCCGCGGCCTCGGCGATGGCATCGCCCGACCGCGCCAGATCCGCGCGGATGGCGATCATGCCCAGCCCGTCCACGCGGGCCACATTCGCAAGCGGCTCAGCCATTCAGACGGCTCCCTTCCTTGTCGTAAAAGACCGGCTCGACGATCCGGCCCTTCATCACCTCGCCCGAGGGCATGGGAAATTCCAGCACCTGCCCCATCCGCGAGGGGCCATGGCGCACCAGCGCCATCGCGATCGGGCGGTCCAGCGTCGGCGAATGATAGCTGGAGGTTACACGCCCCTGCATCTTGCGCTGGCCATTCGCGTTCCTGCCTTCGTCCACCGCATGGGCGCCATCCGGGATGACCCGGCCGTCAAGGCTTTCCAGCCCGACCAGTTTCCAGCGCGCGCCGTCGGTCATGTGGCTGCGAGCCTGCGCCCGCTTGCCGATATAGTCGGACTTCTTCTTCGAGATCGCCCAGTCCAGACCCAGGTCCTGCGGGATCACGGTGCCGTCGGTCTCGTCCCCGATCATGATGAAACCTTTTTCCGCGCGCATCACATGCATCGCCTCGGTGCCATAGGGGGTGATACCCAGATCGCGGCCGGCCTCGTGCAGCTTGGTCCACAATTCCAGCCCGCGCCCGGCCGGCACGGCGATCTCATAGGACAATTCGCCCGAAAAGCTGATGCGATAGATGCGCGCCGGAATGCCGGCAATATCGCCCTCGGTCCATTGCATGAAGGCCAGTGCGTCCTGCGACAGATCGATGCTGCCGGGCAGCCGCTGCAACAGGTCGCGCGCCCTGGGGCCGGCCACGGCAATCTGGGCGAATTGTTCGGTGAGATTGACGGTATGGACCTGCCAATCCCACCATTCGCATTGCAGCCAGTCCTCCATGTGACCATGGATCCGTTCGGCCCCGCCGGTGGTGGTGTGGCACAACCAGCTATCTTCGGTCAGCCGCGCGACGACGCCATCGTCGATGAGAAATCCGTTCTCGCTGCACATCAGGCCATAGCGGCATTTTCCGACCGGCAGCGTGGACATCATGTTGGTATAGAGCATGTCGAGGAAGCGGCCCGCATCCGCCCCTTTCACAAGGATTTTCCCGAGAGTCGAGGCATCGAGAGTGCCCACCCCGCCGCGCACCATCCTGATTTCGCGGTTGACGGCGGCGTGGCGGTCCTCGCCCACCTGCGGATAGCAATAGGGTCGGCGCCAGTGGCCGACGGGCTCCCACGAGGCACCGTGACGCTGGTGCCAGTCATGCATCGGCGTCTTGCGCAGCGGCTGAAACGCCTCGCCCCGCGCCTCGGCGGCGATCGTGGCCAGCGTCAGCGGCGTGTAGGGCGGGCGGAAGGTTGTCGTTCCGGTTGCCGGAACGGGTTGTCGCAACGCATTGGAAAGAACGGCAAGTCCATTGATATTACTGACTTTACCCTGATCCGTCGCCATCCCGAGCGTGGTGTATCGCTTGGTATGTTCGACACTGGCATAGCCTTCGCGCGCGGCCAGTTCGACGTCGCTGACCTTCACGTCGTTCTGGAAATCCAGCCACATCTTCGATCGCAGCTTGTAGGGCGCCTCCTGGGGCATGCACCAGACCGGAAGGGTGGCGCTTTCCTCGCGCTCCGGATCGCCGGCACAGCGCAGATCGCCGTTTGCGGCGCCGGTGGCGGTGACATTGCCCTGACCGTCGGCACCCAGCGGCGGACGGTCGGGATCGGGGCGGAACATGGCCTGGCCTTCGTCCCAGATCAGCTTGCCGCCGCAATGGCTGTAGAGGTGGACGACCGGCGACCAGCCGCCTGACATCGCGACCACGTCGCAATCGAGCGACCCGATCGGTGTGCCGTCACCCGCCTGATCGCACAGGACCACGCTTTCCACATGCCGCCCGCCCCTGACCCTGGCGATCGCGGTGCCGGTCAGGACGTTGATGTCCTGCGCCCGCGCGGCCTGCGGCAGATCGCCATCGGCACCGGTGCGGGCATCCAGAACCGTGACATCCAGACCTGCCGCCCTGGCGGTCAGGGCGGTGCGATAGGCGTCGTCGTTGTTGGTGACCACGACGATCCTCTGGCCCGGTGCGACGCCGTAATCGGTGATGAAATCCCGAACGGCCGATGCCAGCATGACACCAGGCAGATCATTGCAGGCAAAGGCCAGCGGCCGTTCCAGCGCGCCGGTCGCGGTGATGACCCGTCCAGCCCGGATGCGCCACAACCGCTGACGCGGGATGGCTGCCTCGATGTCGTGGTCGGCCAGCGCCTCGCGCGCCAGAAGATAGCCGTGATCGTAAAGTCCGGTCGCCATCGTATTGCGGCGCAGGGTGACGTTCTTCATCCCCCGCAACCGGTCCAGCAGCATGTCCACCGCCTTCTGCCCGCCCTTGTGATCGACGGGCGTCCGACCGCCCCAGATTGCGCCCTGTTCCAGAACCACAACGCTGCCACCGGCCTGCGCGGCGTCCAGCGCCGCCCGCAGACCGGCGATGCCGCCGCCGACAACGACCGTATCGACATGTCCGTAGGCCTGTTCGTAGCGGTCGGGATCGGCATCCGTCGGCGCGCGACCCAGCCCGGCGCTGCGGCGGATGATGGGTTCGAACACATGCTTCCAGAAGGGCCGCGGATGGATGAAGGTCTTGTAATAGAAGCCGGCCGGCAACAGCGGCGCAAGCCACGTGTTCACCGCACCGATATCGGCATCCAGCGATGGCCAGCAATTCTGGCTGCGCAGCGTCATGCCCGGCAGAAGGGCGGTGGTGGTGGCGCGCTGGTTGGGCTCGAACCGGCCACCCTCGCCCAGACCGAACAGGGCGTTGGGTTCCTCGGCGCCCGAAGCGAGCGGCCCGCGGGGGCGGTGATACTTGAAGGACCGGCCCATCAGCATCTGGCCATTGGCCAGCAGCGCCGAGGCCAGCGTATCGCCCTGAAGCCCGCGCAACTGGCGATCGTCGAAGCGGAACGGAACCTGATAGGCGCGGTCGATCAGGCGGCCGCCGCCGGGCAGACGGAAGGGGGGCGTGTGCGTCATTCGGCGTCGGTCCAGTCAGATTGCCAATCGGGACGAGCGGCGCGAATCGCCTTGACGATACGCGCCGGGGGTCGGGTGTTCTGCGCCTCGTATGTGCCATAGACCTGCAAGGTTGCTGTATCGCGGGCCGCAAGAAACCATTTGCCGCAGCCATAGGCGTGCCGCCAGCGTTCGAAATGGACGCCTCTCGGGTTCTTCCTGGCAAACATGTAGGCCTCGAATTCGGTATCGGCACCGTTGGGGCCTATGCGCGTCAGATGTGCCTCGCCGCCGGGGGCAAGCTCGGTTTCCTCGGCGGGAATTCCGCAATAGGGGCAAGTCAGGATCAGCATTCAGATGTCCTTGGGCGGCAGGGTCATGACATGGGACAGGGCCATCCGCGCCAGGCGGATGCGAATCGTGTCGTCGGAAAGCGGCGGGCCGGACAGCCAGACATATCCCGGCATCTCACGGTGCCGCTGGACCATTCGCCCGGTTCCCGGCAAAGACAATGCTGCGGGCTCGGCGGTCCTGCCCACCCGAAACATTGCGCGCCCCTGACGCGCAGCGCAGAGCATATGACCGTTGATCATGTGACAATAACCGCCGGACATCGCGTGGCCGGTCACCCCGTCAGGATGGCCCGGATCATCCAGAAGCTGCGCTTCAAGCCCCGGATCGCGCGTCATCGGGGCGGTTCTCGGCGTGCAGGGGCCGGGGACTGCGCGCCCCCGGACCCGATCTTGTTTCGCGCGACGGACCGCGCCGGATTCGGCTCAGTTCGACGCGGGTGCAGGTTCCCCGGCAGGGGCCGTGTCGGCCGGAGCGGTGTCCGCAGGAGCGGTATCCGCAGGAGCAGGTGCCGTGTCGGTGGTGGTGGTTGTGTCGGCCGTGGCCGGGGCAGTGGTGGTCTCTGCCGCGGGCATAGTCGCGTCTGCCGCAGGGCTTTCCACGTCGCCTCCGGACATGAAGAAAAACAGGAGTGCCACCACGACGACGATGCCGCCGACAATGAAATAGAGGTTGTTATTGTTGTTGTTGCCTTCAGCCATGATCTTTCCTTTCGGATTTCAACCGTATGGAGAGGCAATTCATGGCCCGCATGACTGGTTCCGGGTAAAATCAACATAAGCGGGTTCATGCTAGTGGGCCACGCCGGCCGCGACCGATTCGTCGACAAAACGCCCTTCGCGGAAACGGTTCAGCCCGAACCCCGCGGCCAACGGACCGGGACGGCCCCGCGCCACCAGTTCGGCCATGGCCCAGCCGGATCCGGGAATCGCCTTGAAACCACCGGTGCCCCAACCGCAATTGACGAAGATTCCGTCCACCGGCGTCGTCGACAGGATGGGCGAGCGGTCGCCGGTCATGTCAACGATTCCGCCCCATTGCCGCAACATCTTGAGACGCGAGATCATCGGAAATGTCTCGACCAGGGCGCGGACGGTTTCCTCGACGTGATGCCAGGAGCCGCGCTGCGTGAAATTGTTGAAACCGTCGGTGCCGCCTCCGATCACCATCTCGCCCTTGTCGGATTGCGACATGTAGCCGTGCACGGTGTTGGCCATGACGACCACATCCATGCAAGGCTTGATCGGTTCGCTGACCAGGGCTTGCAGGGCGACGCTTTCGATCGGCAGGCGGAAACCGGCCATCCCGGCAAGCTGGCTGGAATGACCCGCCACGACCAGGGCCAGCTTCTCGCAACCGATGCGGCCCTTGCTGGTATTGACGGCCTGCACCGCGCCGCCATCGGTTTCAATCCCCGTGACCTCGCAGTTCTGGATGACGTGCATCCCCATGTCCGAACAGGCCCGGGCATAGCCCCAGGCCACCGCATCATGGCGCGCGGTGCCGCCGCGCGCCTGATACAGACCGCCCAGAACCGGATAGCGCGGCCCGTCCAGATTGATGATCGGCACCAGTTCCTTCAGCCGTGCGGGTTCGATCCATTCGGTGCTGACGCCTTGCAGGTTGTTGGCATGGACGGTGCGCTTGTAGCCGCGCACCTCGTGTTCGGTCTGCGCCAGCATGATCAGGCCGCGCGGGCTGAACATGACGTTGTAGTTCAGATCCTGCGAAAGGGTCTCGTACAGTTTCAACGATTTGTCATAGATGGCAGCCGAGGGATCCTGCAGATAATTGCTGCGGATGATGGTCGTGTTGCGACCGGTATTGCCACCGCCCAGCCAGCCCTTTTCGATGATCGCGATATCGGTGATGCCGAAGTTCCGGCCGAGGTAATAGGCCGTGGCCAATCCGTGCCCGCCCGCGCCCACGATCACCACCTTGTATCTTTGGCGCGGCTCGGGGCTGGCCCATGCCCTGGACCAGCCGCGATGTTCGCGAAACGCCTCGCGGGCGATGGCAAAGACCGAATAGCGGCGCGATTGAGACATGCCCACCCCCTGACAGACGTTGCGCGCAGCATGGCGACTGGCCGCGCCGGCCTCAAGAGTGGATGCGGCAGATCGGCGCCAAATGCGACATGCGGTCGCCTGGCGCAGCGGGCAGGCGGGCTCTGGCGCGGACGTGAATGACTGCGACCTTGCGACACTTCCGCTCGGCCGCAAAGAACTTTAGGAAGAAAGGCGATTTTGGGGGGCACGCGATGTTCTGGATATTCTCCGCCGCACTGACCTTGCTGGTCGCGGTTGCGATCTTCTTGCCGATCTGGCGCGCCCGCGACGGTGCCCGGGCAGAATCGTCCGCGACCTATGACCTGCGCGTCTATCGCGATCAGCTTCGCGAGGTGGATCGCGATCTGGAACGCGGCGTGATCGCCCCCGAGGATGCGCAGCGCCTGCACACCGAGATCGGCCGCAAGGTGCTGGATGCCGACCGCCGCATGGCCGATGCCCCTGCCCCCGCCCGCGGCGGCACCGCACTCTGGGCCGGGGTGATCCTGTTGGTGGCCCTTGGCGGCGGCATGGCAGTGTATCTGCGCGAAGGCGCGCCCGGCGTGGCCGATCTGCCGCTTGCGCGGCGCCTTGCGCTGGCCCAGCAGGCCTATGAAAGCCGGCCCAGCCAGGAACAGGCCGAAGCCCAGGCACCCGCGGCCCAGGCGCCGACCGTCGATGCCGAATACGAGAATCTGGTTCAGAAGCTGCGCGAGGCGGTTGCCAAAAATCCGCAGGATCCCGAGGGCCTTTCGCTTCTGGCCACGCACGAGGCGCGGCTGGGCAATGTCCGGGCCGCACGCGAGGCCCAGCAGCGGCTGATCGAGGTTCTGGGCGACCGCGCCAGCGCGGAACAACTGATGCGTCTGTCGGCGCTGATGACCGAAGCCGCAGGTGGCCTGATCACGCCCGAGGCCGAGGCGGTTCTGGCCCGGTCGCTGCAGACTGACCCGACGCAGCCGCAGGCGCGCTATATGCTGGGCATCCTGCAACTTCAGAATGGCCGTCCCGACCGTGCCTTTCCGCTGTGGCGCCAGCTTCTTGAGGAAGGACCGCCCGATGCGCCCTGGATTCCGCCGATCAGCCAATCCATCGCCGATCTTGCATGGCTGGCGGGTCAGCCGGACTATACGCCGCCCTCGGCGACGGCCCCGGCTTTGCCCGGTCCCGACGCCGAGGCGATGGCCGCAGCCGAGAACATGACGCCCGAGCAACGCCGCGAGATGATCGGCGGCATGGTCTCGCAGCTCGAGGCGCGGCTGGCCGAACAGGGCGGTTCGCCCGAGGAATGGGCCCGGCTGATCACGTCCCTGACGGTGCTGGGCAATGCCGATCGGGCGCGCGCCATCTGGGACGAGGCGCAGCAGCGTTTCGCCTCGGCGCCTCAGGCGCTGGCGACGGTACGCGCGGCGGCGCAATCCTCGGGGCTGACCGAGTGATCCACGAGGATATCGCGGATTTTGCCGCGACCCTGCCCCGCACCGGCGCACTGGCCGGGCTTGATCTTGGCACCAAGACCATCGGCGTGGCGGTCAGCGACGGCTTGCGGCAGGTGGCCTCTCCGCTGACGGTAATCCGCCGCCGGAAATTCACGCTGGACGCGGCCGCGCTGCTGTCAGCCGCAGCCGAGCGCGGCCTTGCCGGCCTGGTCCTTGGCCTGCCGCGCAACATGGATGGCAGCGAGGGTCCCCGCGCCCAATCCACCCGCGCCTTCGCCCGCAACCTGTCGCGCCTGACGGACCTGCCTATCGGCTTCTGGGACGAACGCCTTTCGACCGTCGCTGCCGAACGGGCGCTGCTTGAGGCCGATACCTCGCGCAAGCGGCGCGCAGAGGTCATCGACCAGGTGGCGGCGGCCTATATTTTGCAGGGCGCCCTGGACCGGCTGCGCAATCTGCCCTGACGTCGCTGGCAGCCGCATCCGGGCGCCCGGCGAATCCGGTCGGGGTCGGCCGCGGATTTCAGCTCAGCCGGATTCCGCAACGACGTGCGGTGGGCGGCTCCTCACGGCCCCGCTGCCGGCCTCGGGACCGCAATCAACCGTCCAGGAACGGCACCGGTATCCCGAAGGCATCGCCCAGCAGCACGAAATTCAGCCCCAGCACAATGATCGCCGCCATGGCGGCCAGCGAACCCAGCAGCTTTCCCACCGCGAATTCGCCCATGATGTCCTTGCGCATGGAAAAGATCAGAAGCGCGATCATGGGGACGGGCAAGGCGATGGAAAGCACCACCTGGCTGAGGAAAAGCGCCTGCGTCACGTTCACGCCCATCGCGACAACGACGAAGGCGGGAAGCATCGTGACCAGTCTTCGCAGCCAGATCGGGACGCGAAACCTCAGGAAACCCTGCATGATCATCTGCCCGGCCATCGTGCCGACGACCGAGCTTGAAATGCCCGAGGCGATCAGCGAGGCAAGAAAGATGCCGGCGGCCGCGGCGCCAAGCAGCGGCGTCAGCGTGTAATAGGCGGTCTCGATCTCGGCCACCTCGGGGTAGCCCATGTGAAAGGCGCTTGCCGCCATCATCACCATCGCCATGTTGACCATGCCGGCGATCGCAAGCGCGACCACGACCTCGATGTTCGAGAATTTCAGCACCCGGCGGCGGTCCCTTTCGTCGCGGATTTCAATGCGGTTCTGGGTCAGACCGGAATGCAGGTAGATGGCATGGGGCATCACGGTGGCACCGATGATGCCGACCGCGATGATCAGGGCATTGCCGTCCGGCAGGGCCGGCTGAAACATGCCGATCCCGGCGGATTTCCAGTCGATGGGCGCGATCAGCGTTTCGGCGAGATAGGAAAGGCCAATCACAATGACCAGCGCGCCGATGATCAGCTCCATCGGGCGAAATCCCTGACGTTCAAAGATCAGGATGGCATAGGTGATGATGGCGGTGATCGCCATGCCGACGATCAGCGGCAGATCGAACAGCAGCGCCAACCCGATCGCCCCGCCCAGGAATTCCGCCAGGTCGGTGGCCATGGCGGCGATTTCGCTGACCACCCACATGACCCATACCACGGGCTTTCGAAAGTTGTCGCGGGACAGTTCCGCCAGGTTCTTGCCGGTGACAATCCCCAGTCGGGCCGACATCGCCTGAAACAGCATGGCGATCAGGTTCGCCAGCAGCACGACCCATAGCAACTGATAGCCATAGCCCGCGCCCGCCTGGATGTTCGTCGCGTAATTGCCCGGATCCATGTAGGCGACCGAGGCGATCACCGCCGGCCCCGCGAACAGAAGACGGCCGCGCCAATCCTTGCGGTGGCCGGTCAGGACATCTGTCATTCCACGTCGGGTTCGGTAGGTCAGTTTTTGCATGGACTAACAATGATTGCGTGATCAATGGAATATAGCCATTGCTATGCCCGGCGCAAGGGGGTGCCGTCCGGCTGCCGCGATCACGCCGATTATCGGTTGGTAAAACCGAATAGCTTTGGCTATAAATCCTCTTCACGCTTTCGAAAGAGCCTGCCCATGACCGACAGAACGACGCCGGCAAAAAAGCAGGCCGACCGCTTTGCGAGGGCGCGGGAAAAGCAGTCGCGCGCCCTGCTGGAAGATTACGCCGAACTGATCGGGGATCTGATCGCGGAACTGGGCGAAGCGCGGGTGGCCGATATTGCCGAACGGATGGGGGTCGCCCAGCCGACCGCAACAAAGGCGATTTCGCGGCTGAAGCGCGAGGGTCTGGCGACGGCGCGCCCCTATCGCGGGGTTTTTCTCACCGACGACGGGGCCGATCTTGCCGATCGCGTCCGCGCCCGTCACCGCACGGTGGCCGAACTGCTCATCGCCGTCGGCGTTCCCGAAGATGTCGCCGAGATCGACGCGGAAGGGATCGAGCACCATGTCTCGCGCCGGACCCTGTCGGCCTTCGAGGCGTTCCTGAAAGCACAGGGATCGACCTCGGACCAGGCGCGTGCCGAAGACCCGATCGGGCGCGACCCGGCCGGGCATGGCCCGGTCCGTGACCCGAGGTGACATTGCGTCACGAAAGCGTCGCTTCCCGGCTTGCCCGGCTGCGGACCCGCGCCTAGCGTGCCGCCATGACCGACGCCCCGCCCATATGGACCCGCACCGAACCGCAAAGTCCGTGCATCAACATCTGCGTGATACACCCGCACGAGGGTATCTGCGTGGGCTGCTACCGCACGCTGGACGAGATCGCCGACTGGGCCTCGATGCCCGCCGAGACGCGGCGCGCGGTCATCGCCGAACTGCCGGCCCGCAAACCGCTGCTGAAAAGACGCCGTGGCGGCCGGAATGGCCGGCGCGACGGGTAGCGGCTCGGTCGTCCCGGAACGACCAGAACAGCGCCTTGCCCGATATGTCCCTTGCCCCGCCATTCCGAGCCCAGCCGGGCCGGGCGCGGCCTGGCACAGCGCAGGAAGCGGGGCCGAAAGAATTCGCATGGGAAATCCGGCCTGATGGATCTCCGGATGACTGACGCCGCACCGCAAGGATCGCGCGGCGATCTGGCGCCTCAGCCGCGCCTGCCGCGAATGCTGCGGTGGATGCGAATGCGAACCTCGTCGGGTTCGGCCGCGACCGCCTGCATCAGCGCCCGCATGTCGCCGCGGGCGGTGTTCAGCTGGTCGATCAGCGACATGACCATGCGCAACCCGTCCTCGGGCAGGTTGTGGCAATCGGCCAGATCGCACAGCAATTGCAGGCGCGCCAGGTCGGCCTCGCGGAAACCGGGGCCATCGGGCGTCGTCACCGGCTGCACGATGCGCGCCCGGCAATAGCGGCGCAGGCGCGGCCGGGTCAGTTCCTCGACCATCGCGATGACTTCGGTTTCGGTGTAATAGCGGCTCATATCGTCATCCCCCGGCGTGGGTCGTAGCCATGCGACTTGCGCCATCCCTCCATGAATTTCGCCAGATCGCCGTCCACCTTCGGCGGCATCACGATCTTCAGTTCGACCTGCTGGTCGCCGCCATTGATCCCGCGCCCGCGCAGGCGCAGCTTCTGGCCCGTGGTGGCGCCTCTGGGGATGGTCAGGTTCACCGGCCCGTCCACTGTCGGCGCCGCGACCTTGGCGCCCAGAACCGCCTCGTCCAGCGTGATCGGCAGCGTCAGGAAGATGTCGTCGCCCTCGCGACGGAAATCGGGGTGGGGCGCGACCGAGACGGTCAGATAGGCATCCCCCGGACCGCCCTGGCCCATGCCCGCGCCGCCCTTGCCCTTCAGCCGGATCGTCTGCCCGTCACGCACGCCCCGGGGGATCGTCACCTCGAGATCGCCGCCCTCGGGCAGCGAGATCCGGGTCTTGCCGCCCCTGGCCGCGGTCATGAAATCAACCTCCAGGGCGAAACGGTAATCCTGTCCGCGCATGTGGAATTCGCGCCCGCCCTCCTGCCGGAAACCCTGCCCGAATCCTCCGGCCGCCCGGCGCCCGAACAGATCCGAGAACACATCCGACAGATCCGGATCGCCCTCGAAACCATAATTCTGCGCATAGGGATTGCCGGCCGCCTCCGCATGATCGCGGTAATAGCGGCGCTGTGGCCGTTCGTGACCCTGTTCGTCGATCTCGCCGGCATCGAAGCGGCGGCGCTGTTCGGGGTCTTTCAACAGATCATAGGCCGCCGATGCGGCCTTGAAGCGTTGGGTGGCCGCCGGATCGGGGTTCAGGTCCGGATGATCGGTCTTGGCGATCTTGCGATAGGCTTTCTTGATCTCGGCCTCGCTGGCCGATCTGGTCAATCCCAGATCTGCATATGGATCGCCTGCCATCTTCTGCCCCCTTTGCCCGTCTTTCGGATCAACAAGATAGAACCTGCGCCGGTTTCATCAAGCCTCGCCCGGCCGGCTGTGCGGGGGGCGGCTTCGTCGCCCTGGCCCGGCCCCGGGACGATGCCCGACCGGGCGCGGTTGCGGACGAAAGCGCGACGCCGGCGTCAATAGGGTTGCGGGTGATCCCTGTGCAGCCGGTCGATGGCGCGGACCAGATCCTCGGGCAACGCCTGGTCCATTCCGGCCAGCAGGTGATCGAGCTGTGTCACCGAGGTCGCGCCGATGATCGGGATCGCCTTGAAGGGCCGCGTCGCTTGCCACAGCACGGCCATGTGAACCCGATCCCAGCCGTGACCCGAGGCCAGCGCGCCGAAGGCGTCGGCGGCGGCGATGGCTCGGGCGGTCAGACGCCCACCCAGCCGGCCCTGACCGCCATGCGCCTTGTCCACCGACGCGCGGCTGCCCCCGGGGACCGCGCCGCCGGAATATTTTCCCGTCAGCAGGCCCGCCGCCAGCGGCGAAAATCCCAGCAGGGTCACATCCTCCTGGACGGCCGTCTCGGCCAGATCGGTGTCATAAAGCCGGCAGAGCGGCGAATATTCGTTCTGGATCGCCACGGGTCGGGGCGCGCCGGTCCGGTCCGCCACGTCGCACCAGCGCGCCAGCCCCCATGCGGTTTCGTTCGACAGGCCGAAGGCGCCGATCTTGCCCGCCCGCCGCGCCTGGGACGCGGCCGCGAGAATGTCGGCCATGTGATCCAGTATGCGGGCCTTGTCTGCCTTCGGCGCATGGGACCAGTTCTGCCGGAACGCCCAGGTGCCGCGCACCGGCCAGTGCAATTGGTAAAGATCGATCCGGTCGGTCCGCAACCGCCGCAGCGAACCATCGATGGCCGCGCGCATCGTGGCGCCGTCGCAGGGGGCGCCATCGCGGACCATCTGGCTGGGTCCGGTCATCTTGGTGGCGATTTCGACGCGCTCGCGCCGGCCGGCCCCGGCCAGCCAGCGGCCGACGATCTCTTCGGTGGCGCCGATCGTCTCGCGGCGGACCGGATTGACGGGATACATCTCGGCGCTGTCGAAAAAGGTGATCCCCGCGTCCAGCGCGCGATCCATCTGCCTCTGGGCATCGCCTTCGTCCGTCTGGTTGCCGAAGGTCATCGTGCCGAGGCAGATCGCGCTGACCTCGATGTCGCTGCCGCCCAGTGTGACCCGTTTCATGACCGCTCCGCTTCGTTGACGCGCTGCGGACGGTAGCGATAACCAGGCCGGGTGCAACCCGGCCCGGCGCCATTGCTCACTCGGCCTCGATCCAGCGCGAAAGGGCGTCGATCTCGGCCCGGATCGCGCGGCGGGCGCGCATCAGCCCCGCCAGCTTGCCCGCAACGCCGCCAAGGCTGGCCAGCAGCAGCGCACCGATCGCGGCATGGGCCGCGCCCTGCCCCGGCAGCCAGCCCGTCAGCCCGGCGATCGGCGCCAGACAAAGCCCGGCCAGCAACCCGACCGCGCCCGCGGCACAGCCGCAGGCGCTCAGAGTTGCGGACAGCCGCGCCTGCCGCGCCGCAACCTCGTCCCGCGGCTTTCCGGGCAGGTCCAGGATCAGCCGCGCGGGCGGCGCGGCATCCGTCAGCAGCCGCAGATCATCGGCCGAACGGATCACGCAGGTTGCCGGTTTCATGTCAGCGCCAGGACCAGCACCGCCGCGACCGCGACGATGGCGGCGGCTATGGCCAGCCCGAAAAGCGGATGGGGTGCGCCGCAGCCGCGGCCCTTGCCATGGTCGTGTTCGTTCTTGTCGGTCATGGAAACCTCCTACAGATAGGTGACGTGGCGCGAGCCCCGTACGATGGCGACTTGCAGGTTCGACAGCACCGGAAAGGCCGCGCCGACGACACTGGCGTTCATCAGATTGCCGGCCGATTCGTCGTGCGGCAGCAGGCAGGCATGGCCCAGTTCATGCGCCAGTGTCGCCCGCGCCACGCGCGGCTCGATGGTGACGTAATTATGGGTTCCCGCCATCGAACAGCCGATGGTCGAGGGCGGCTGGATGTCGTTGACGACGATGCCGATCAGCTCGGCGCCATAGCCGATGATCCGCCGCCAGCCGCTTTCGAATTTGCACAGGCTCTGGACCAGTTCGAACCACGAGCCATCCACCCACCAATCGGCGAAAAAGCCGCCCGCGCCGCATTGCACGCTGATGCTGCCACCCGGAGGCGACACACGGGTCTGGCAGAAACCGGTAAAGCGCGCATCGATGTTGCAGGTGCGGTCATAGATCTCGATCACCGCATCGACCTGCGGCTGCAAAGCGGCCTCGGTGGCCAGGGGCGTGCCGTCGATGACCGGAATGATGATCCCGAAATACATCTTCTTGCGCGGCCGGATACCCGCGAGGCTGGCCACGAAATCCAGGATGCCCACCAGCCGCCAGACGATTTCGGTCAGCCAGTTCAGCACCGTCCGGATGATCCCGCCGATCACCGGGATAGACAGGATCAGCCCGATCACGAAGGCGATCACGTCGAGGATGACATTGACGATCGTGCAGACGACGCGCACGACCCATTTGCCGATTGTCACGACGACCCAGCGGACCACCTTGACCGCGACCCAGACCAGCCAGCAGAACAACTTGTTCAGGCACAGCATCCACCATTTGCATGGCTCTTCGCGGCAGCGTTGTTCCTGCCGCTGTTCCCATTCCTCGATCGGCCTTTCGACCTGTTCCTCGACCCATTCCTGGATCTCGCGACATGAGCGACCCATTTCAAACCCCTGACGATATGACACGCCGCGACATGCGGCGCGGTACCAGGTCTAGGAGTTCGGCGTGAATTCGCCATGAGGGCGGCGTGAAAGGCCCTCAGCCCCGGATGTAGCCTGCCGAGGCTTCGATCAGGTGGCGGGTGTAATCCGTCTTGCCCGCGCCGCGGCGCAGGGCATCGACATCCATCACTTCCAGGATGCGGCCATGCTGCATCACCGCCAGCCGGTCGCACATATGCCCGACAACGGCCAGATCGTGGCTGACCATCACATAGGTCAGGCCATGTTCCGCCCGCAGATCGGTCAGCAGGTTCAGGATCTCGGCCTGAACGCTGACATCCAGGGCGCTGGTCGGTTCGTCCAGCAACAGCAGGCGCGGTTCGGCCGCCAGCGCGCGGGCGATGGCCACACGCTGACGCTGCCCGCCCGACAATTGGTGCGGATAGCGGAAGCGGAAGCCGCGTCCCAGTCCCACATCCTGCAGCAGCCGGGTGATGCGGGCGTCGATATCGTCCATGCCTTGCAGCTTCAGCGCCTCGGACAGCACCGCATCGACCGAATGGCGCGGATGCAGGCTGGCATAGGGATCCTGAAAGACCATCTGGACGGTCTTGTGAAAGGCGCGGCTGCGGCGGGTTCCGGTGACGGCCTGCCCGTCCACCTCGATGCTGCCCGACCAGGTGTCGATCAGTCCCGCAATGGCGCGCAGGATCGTCGATTTGCCGCTGCCCGATTCGCCGACCAGACCGAAGCTTTCGCCGCTGGCCACGGTGAAGGCGGCGTGCTGGACCGCGTCCACACGGTCGGGCGCAAAGCCGAACCAGACATTCAGATCGTCGACCGTCAGCATGGCGGCACCGGCGCGGGCCGGGATATTGCACCCCAGCACCCCCGCAGGATATTTCCGGACCGAAGCAGGACCATGTCACAAGCCTCCGGGAAGTTCGGTTTCAAGGCTTTCGGTGATCGGATCGCCGTCGCGCCACGTGTCCTGGCGTTGCAGCACCGGCAGGCGTTCGACCGGCGCATCGAGGCGCGGCAGGCTGTTCAGCAGGCCCTGCGTATAGGGGTGGCGGGCGGCATGCAGATCCTTGGCGGCCAGCGTCTCGACGATGCGTCCGGCATACATGATCAGCACCCGGTCGCAGAATTGCGCGACCAGGTTCAGGTCGTGGCTGATGAAGATCAGTCCCATGCCACGATCGCGGACCAGCCGGTCCATGATGTTGAGCACCTCGGTCCGGACCGATACGTCCAGCGCCGATGTCGGTTCGTCGGCGATCAGAATCTCGGGGTCGGGCGCCAGCATCATCGCGATCATGATGCGCTGACCCATCCCGCCCGAGACCTCGTGCGGATAGGCGCCCATGACCCGTTCGGGGTCGCGGATCTGGACCGCCTCCAGCATTTCCAGCGCCTTGGCGCGGCCCGCGCCCTTCGGGCCGCCGGCATGCAGCCGATAGGCCTCGATGATCTGGTCGCCGATGGTCATCACCGGATTCAGGCTGAATTTCGGATCCTGCATGACCATGCTGATCCGGCTGCCGCGGATCTTGCGCATCTTGCGTTCGGACAGATTCAGGATCGGCTGGCCATGCAGGTCCATCCGCCGGGCGGTGACCCGGCCCGGCGGACGGACAAGGCCAAGGATCGCGCGGCCGGTCATGGATTTGCCCGACCCGGATTCGCCCACCACGCCCAGTCTTTCGCGCCCCAGGTCGAAGCTGACGCCGCGCACCGCCTCGAACATGCCCTGCCGCGTCGGAAAGGCCACCCGCAGATCCCGGACCGAGAGCAACGGCGCGTTCATTCCTTTGCGCCCTTCGGGTCCAGAACGTCGCGCAACCCGTCGCCCAGCAGATTGAAGGCAAGGCTGACGATGAAGATGGCAAGCCCGGGCATCGCCGCGACCCACCAGAAATCCAGGATATAGGTCCGCCCGTCCGAAATCATCGCCCCCCATTCCGGCATCGGCGGCTGCGCGCCCAGACCCAGAAAGCCCAGTCCCGCCGCCGACAGGATGATCCCCGCCATGTCCAGCGCCACCCGCACGATCAGCGACGAAAGGCACAGCGGCCAGATGTGCCGGATCAGCAGCCGCATGCGCCCCGCCCCTTGCAGGCGGGCGGCGGCGATGTAGTCCGCGTTGCGGATGGTCAGCGTCTCGGCCCGGGCAAGGCGGGCATAGGGCGGCCAGGCTGTCAGCGCCAGCGCCAGCACCGCGTTGCCGATCCCTGCACCAAGTGCTGCCACGAAGGCCAGCGCCAGGATCAGCTTGGGGAAGGCCAGGAAGATATCGGTAATCCGCATCAGCACCTGATCGACCCAGCCCCCCGCGAAGCCCGCCACGGTGCCGATGAACAGTCCGATGATCGGCGCGATCAGGGCCACCGTGCCGACGATGAACAGCGTGATCCGCGAGCCGTGGATCAGGCGCGACAGGATGTCCCGGCCAAGCGCATCGGTGCCCAGCAGGTTCTGCGCCGATGGCGGTTTCAGCCGGTTCGCGAGATCCTGCGCAAAGGGGTTTTGCGGGGCCAGCAGCGGCGCGAAAATCGCCATCGCGATCAGCAGGATCAGGATCACCAGCCCGAACATGGCCAGCTTGTTGCCGCGAAATGTCAGCCAGCCCTGATAGATCGCGCCCAGCCGCGCCTGGTTGCGGGTCTGCGGCGCATCGGAAAGCAGCCATGCGCGGCGGGTCATCTGTCGGCTCATTCGGACCTCGGATCCAGCACGCGATACAGGATGTCGCTGAGCAGGTTCAGCGCCACGAAAGAGGTCCCGACGACGACCGTGCCGCCAAGGACCGCGTTCATGTCGCCGGCCAGCAGCGCCTTGGTGATGTATTGGCCCAGGCCCGGCCACGAGAAGATGATCTCGGTCAGCACCGATCCTTCCAGCAGCGAGCCGAAGGACAGCGCGATGACCGTGACCAGCGGGATCGAGATGTTGCGGAAAGCGTGGCGCCAGATCACCGCGCTCTCGGACAGGCCCTTGACGCGGGCGGTGGTGATGTATTCGGCCGAAAGCTGTTCCAGCATGAAGCTGCGGGTCATGCGGCTGATATAGGCGAGGCTGAAATAGCCCAGCAGCGAGGCGGGCAGGATGATGTGGCTGAACGCGTCCTTGAACGCGCCCCAATCGCCCGCGACCAGGGTGTCCACCAGCAGAAGCCCGGTGACCTTGGGAACCATGCCGTCATAGATGATGCCCTGGCGACCCGGCCCGCCGACCCAGCCCAGAATACCGTAGAAGATCAACAGGCCCATCAGGCCCAGCCAGAAGATCGGCATCGAATAGCCGACCAGCGCGACCACGCGGGCGACCTGATCGACGATGCCGCCGCGCCGGGCGGCCGCGATCACGCCCAGGGGCACGCCCGCGAACACGCCGATCAGCGTGCCCAGCGTCGCCAGTTCCAGCGTCGCGGGAAAGACCCGCCTGATGTCGTCGATGACCATTTGCCCGGTCGAGATCGAGCGCCCGAAATCGCCGGTCAGCACCTCGCTCACGTAGCCTGCGAACTGGACATAGAGCGGCCGGTCCAACCCCATCGCCTGATAGGCGGCGTCGTATTGCGCCTGGGTGGCGCGATCGCCGACGACCTTCAACACCGGGTCGATGGGCATGACGCGGCCGATCACGAAGGTGACCAGCAACAGACCCAGCATCGTCAGCAGCAGCGACAGCAGGACGCCGCCGATGCGTCTGGCCTTGCGCCGCGTCGCCGCGGCGCGGTGACCGCCCGGTTCCGGCGGGGTCTTGCCCCGTCCGGTCCCGGTGTTCAGGTCGGCCGCGGAAGACAAGGCCTATTCGCCCTTCGTCACCTGTCGATACATGACCGAGGTGACCGAGCGTCCGGAATTCCAGTTCTGGATATTGTCGCGCAATCCGGTCGGTTCGATGCGCTGGAACAGCGGGATGATCGGGGCCTCGGCCTGATATTGCTTCTGGATGTCGCGATACATCTGGGCGCGCTTGTCGGTGTCCTGTTCCAGCGTCGCGGCCACCGTGGCCTCGTTCATCGACTGCGGTACCGCATAGGCGTTGCGCCAGGCCAGCAGGCCGGTCGCCCGCGCCTCGTCGCTGTTGTCGGGATTATAGGCGAAGGTCGCGGCATTGGTGTTCGGGTCGGAATAATCCGGGCCCCATTCGCCCAGGAAGATCGGCACCTCGCGGGCGCGATAGGCGTCCAGAACCTGCGCGCCGGTCATCTGTTCGATGTTCAGCGTCAACCCCACCTCGGCCATCGACGCCTGCAAGGTCTGTGCCGTATCCACATATTCCCGCAGATCGCGGATCTTGGTGGTGATGGTGCCGCCCTCGATCCCGGCATCGGTCAGAATCTTCCGGGCCTTCTCGACGTCATAGGTCCAGGGGTTTTCGTCCAGCGCGCCCAGATAGCCTTCGGGCAGGAAGGCCTGGCGCACCTTGAACTGGCCCTTCAGGAAGCTGCCCGCGATGCCGTCGTAATTGACCAGGTATTTCATGGCCTCGACCACGGCGGGGTTCGACAGCAATTCGTCCTTCTGGTTCAAGCCCATATAAAGAATTCGGCCGCGCGGTTCGTCCTGGATCTTGACGCCGTCGGCGGTTTGCAGCGCATCGACATCCGTGGGCGACAGGTTGCGGGCCACGTCGATGTCGCCCTGTTCCAGTTGCAGGCGCTGCGCGCTGGATTCGGCGACATTCTTGACGATCACGCGGCTCATCGCCGGCGCGCCCTGGAAATAATCCGGGAAGGCGGTCATCTGGACCGCCTCGTTCGGCCGCCAGGCATTCAGCACGAAAGGCCCCGAACCCGCGTCGTTGTTGGACAGCCAGGTATTGCCCATGTCGTCGCCCTCGGCGTTGCTCATGACCAGTTCCTTGTCCACCACGCTGCCGATATTGGCGGTCAGGCAGTTCAGCACGAAGGATTGGGCATAGGGCTTGTCCAGCTTGATGGTCAGCGTGTTGCCGTCGGCCTTGACCATCTCGTCGACGTTTTCGGGGGTAAAGCCGAACTGCGTCAGGATGAAGGAAGGCGTCTTGTTCAGCTTCACGGCGCGCTGGATCGACCAGGCCGCGTCTTCTGCGCGGACCGGATTGCCGGAATGGAACTTGACGCCGTCGCGCATCTTGAAGGTGATGGTCTTGCCGTCCTCGCTGATCTCCCAGCTTTCGGCCAGGCTGGGCTTGAAGCCGGCTTCCATGTCCATCGGATCGAAATCGACCAGCCGGTCATAAAGGTTCTGGGTGACGTCGTTGCCCGAGAACTCGAAGGACTGCGCCGGGTCCAGCGTGATGATGTCGTCGATGGTGGCGGCGACGACCAGCACGTCGGCCGGGGTCTGGGCAAAAGCGGCGGGCGCGACGGCGATGGCCGATGCCAGAAGAATCGCACGCGAAGTGAGCAAAGCTTTCATGGTCGTTTTTCCCTGTCGGTTGGTCATGCCCCGTGAGCCGGGTTTCATGCCGATCAACGTGGCGCAATGTCGGAAAAGAGACAAGGCCCCGCTTGCGCGACGGCGTGCCGGGCGTTTCGCCCGGTGGCGTATCCCCGAACCTGCGGCCGCGCCTGTCAGCGACGGATCCGCGATTTCAGCGCCTTGCGAAATGCCGCCAACCAGGCCCGCGCGTCGAAACCCGCCGGCGGCGCGGCAGCATAAAGCTGATCGTCCAGCCGCGCCAGGATCACCGGAGCGGGGCGTCCGTTCCAGCGCAGATGCCGCTGGGCGGCTGCGCGCAAGGCGGGCAGATCGCCGGACCTTGCGGCGCGTCGCATGGCGCGCCCATGCGGGCTGGGCAGACTTTGCCGAATGCGCCGTCGCAGCCGGCCAGAACCCGCGATCCCCTGCCCGCGCAGCAGCAGCGCCAGCGCAGACGCCGTCCCCGCCCCCACCAGCATGACCGCGGCCGCGTCCTGCCGTGCCGCCGCCTTGTCCGCGGATCCGGAATTCGCGCCGAACCCGGCAAAACCGAAAGGAATGGGTTTCATTGCCGCGACCTCGATCCGACGGCTGTCGGTGTCGAACCACGGAAATGCCGCAGCGCGCAGGATCGCGGGCTCGCCGGTGGTCGGGCGCAGTTCCCATTCCCAGACGACGCGGGCCACCGGACCCTTTTCCGTCAGGACCGTCTCGCGGATTTCGGGCCGGGTAAAGCTGATCAGCCACGGCTCGCTGAGGTCAGGACGCGGCGGCAGGTCATGGGCCATCGCGCCAAGCGCCTCGATGGTGACGCGGCGGGTCAGAACCTGATCCTTGCGCAATTGCCCCGGCTGGGCCGACAGGTCGTCGGTCAGCGTCAACTGGCTGGCCGCCAGCGGACGATAGCCGCCGGGAAACGGCTTGACGCCGATCTTGACGGGCGGCGCGGTCACGTCCCGCGTGGCGCGCTGGCCGTCCGCAGTGACATAGGTCAGCCGATGTGTCACCGGGCCGATCCTGACCGGCCCGTCACGGCGCGGAAACACCGCGATCCTGCGTTCGAAGATTTGCAGAAGCTTGCCGTTGACCCGCTCTTTCCGCCAATCGTCGCGAGCGGTCTGAATCCAGTCGTAGTCGCGCGAATCGGGAAACTGCATCTGCTCCAGCGACACGGTCAGGTCATATTCGCCGCGCACCGTCAGCGCGATCATCTCGGCGACGACGGGATTGCCGCGATCATAGAGCAGCATCAGCCGCGCCATCGGCTGTTCCGCACGCGCCGCCGAAGCCATCGCCAGCAGCAGGACAAGGAAAAGGCGCGTCACCATGGATCGCCCTCTACCGGCCGGATCAGACCCATCCGGGCGCGGCGGTCGAATTCGGCCCGGATGCGCAGCTTCAGGAACGCGCCCGGATCGTCGGCGATCGTGTCCAGCCACTCATCCGTCGCGGCCAGGCCCTTGGCGTCAAGCCTGCGCTGCCATTCCGGGCCGGACAGGTTGGCCAGCAGATCGGTGATCGGCCTGTCCCCGGCGGGTGCGCCGCCCGCGCCCTTGATGCGGCCCGGCGCCGTGCTTTCGCCCACCACCACGGGCGCCAGCGCCGCCACCAGGTCACGATTGGAACGGGCCTGATCGTCGGTCGGATTGGCAAACAGCGTCGCGTCGAAATAGGCAACCGACAGCGCGTATTCCCGGGTCGCGGCCAGGCTGAGGCCGCGATTATAGGTCTGGCCGCGTCCCGCCGCCGCGAAAGCCTCGTCGGCGGCCTTGTAGTCGCCCAGCCGGAACAGGGCGACGCCGCGCGCCGCCGGATCGTCCAGCAACCGCACCGCCGCGCCGTCCCAGCCTGCGCGCAGGGCCAGCCGCCCAAGCGCCGACGGCCCCGCAACCGCCAGCGCGGCCAGACCGGCCGCAAGGACCAGCAGGGCCGCCGGCCTCACCGCTGCCTCCGCAGCATCAGCAACAGCGGCAGACCTGCAAGGGCGGCCAGAAACGGACCAAGATCGCGATATTGCAGCGATCGCAGCACCGGATCGCGCCGAAGTGCACCGCCGCGGCGCAACCGAGCCGCCAGATCCGGCAGATTCGCCAGCGTCGCGACGGCGCCGCCCCGGACCATCTCGGCCAGAGCATCGGGCGGCGGGACCGATGCGCCCCGGGCCAGCCCCTCGACGCGCAGGGCCGAGATGCGCACGCCCCGGTCGGCCAGTCGGTCGGCCTCGGCCGTGGCGGCGGCGTCGATGCCGCCGCCGTCCGAAATCAGGATCAGATCGGCACGCTGCAATCCCTCCAGCATCTGCCCCGCCCGTGCCAGCGCGGCGGCGGCGCGCGTGCCCTGTCCCGGCATGGTCTCTGAATCCAGCACCCCGATCTGCGTCCGCAGGCTGGCGATATCCAGCGTCGGAGCCGAGGCCGTGAATCCCTCGCCGCCATACAGCACCAGGCCGACCGGCCGTCCCGCCAGCGCCTGCGCCAGCCCCGCCGCCGCGAATTTCGCCTGGCTCAGCGCGCCTCCCTGCGCAACCGATGGCGACAGATCGACCGCCAGCACCACCGCGTCGGTCTGCACCAGCACCGGCGCATCTCCGCGGGGCAGCGCCGGCCCCGCCAGCCCCAGGACCAGCGCCGCCAGGCCGGCGGGCGCCAGCAGAAGCTGCCACGGCCTCTGTCGCCCGGTCAGCGCCCCAAGTGCCTGCATCGCGCGCAGCATGTCACGTGGCATCACCTGTTGCCAGCCGCCGGCATCCGGTATGCGCAGCAGGATCAGCGCCACCAGCCCGGCCAGCGGCAGCAATCCGATCAGCCAGAGCGGCCGCAACAGGATCAGGCCGTCCAACCGCGCCTCCTGATACCGATCAGCAGCAGGCAAAGGGCCGCGCCCGTGGCGGGCCAGACCCACAGGGATCGCCAGACCCGCATCGACGGCCGGTCCGACGGGTTCGGCTCCAGCCGGTCCAGGCTGCCGGCCATGTCGCGCAAGTCGCCGGTCGTGCGGACACGAAAGCTTTGACCGCCAGCCTGCCGCGCGATGGCGCGCAGCGTCGCCGTATCGACGGCATCGCGCGAGGCGGGGCGGTTTTCCAGATCCTCGGGGCCAAGGGCGATGGAATGGATGCGGATGCCGTGGTCGCGCGCCAGCCGCGCCGCCTCGACCGCCGGAACCCTGCCCGAGGTATCCACCCCGTCCGACAGCAGCACGATCACCCGCGAGGGCGCATCGCTGGCCGCAAGCCGTTTGGTGGCCAGCCCGATCCCGTCCGAGATCGCGGTGCCGCGGCCCGAAATGCCGATCTGCGCCTCGTCGATGGCCCGCGCCACGGCATTCACGTCGAAGGTCAGCGGCGCGGCGAAATAGGCCCTTTCGCCGAAGATCACCAGCCCGATCCGATCGCCGCGACGCGACGCGACGAAGGCCGCCGCCGTGCGCTTGACCGCCTCCAGCCGCGTCACCGGCCCGCCGTCCAGCGTGAAATCCTTTTTCATCATGCTGCCCGACAGATCCAGCGCCAGAACGATGTCGCGCCCCGAGGCCGGAACGATGTCGCTGACCGCCTGAACACGCGGGCCGGCCAGAGCCACCACCAGCAGCAGCCATCCCAGCCCGGCCAGCCAGACACCGCGACGTCGGTTCGCGACGCCGGCTGCCGCGGCCGCCGCAGCCAGATGCGCAGGCAGGATCAGCGCAGGCCGAGGCACGGCGAGGGGCGGGGTCAGCCAGCGCACCAGCAGCGGCAGCGGCAGAAGGATCAGCAGCAGCGGCGCGGACAGGCTCATCCCCGCTTCCTGCGGCTGCGCAGGGCGACACGCTCGATCCGGCCGTCATCGGGGGGCGGCGCGGCACCATAGGCGGCGGCGCGCAAGGCGTCGGGCAGGTGGCCCAGGATCCGGGCCACGGCAAGGATCCGCTCGGGGCCGGGCAATCCGCGGGTGGCGCGGATCAGCGCCCGGCGCGAGGGGCGGCGGTCGAGACAGGGCCGCAGCGCCAGAAACAGCGCCAATCCGACCAGCAATCCCAGGCCCAGCAGGCCCAGATCCTCGCGCCAGTCCATGACCGCCATGCCAGCCGGCAGGCGCGGCGGGGCCAGGGCCGCCAGCAACTGATCTTGCGTCACGGCCGGACCTCGACCGGGCTGGCGCCAAGGGCGCGCAGGCGCGCGATCTCGGGCCGCAGATCGGGCGCCAGCAACCGTGCCAGACGGCTGCGCTGGCCGTCGCTGATGGTCAGGGCCGGGCGCGGGGGCGCGATTTCGGCTTCGTCCAGCACCAGCGCGACGCTGACCATGCGCCGCCGCGACAGCCCGGTCAGCGCCGCCTCGGCCTGCAACCAGCCGCCCGGCAGAGTCGCCAGCACCACGCGCCCGCCGGCGGGCGCCAGCCGGGCGGCATGGGACAGCGCTTCGGTCAGGCCGGGCGCGCCCGGTTCGGCCAGCGCGCGATCGTGCTGATGCGCCAGCAATCGCGCGATCGCGGCCATCTGCGCCTCGCCCGTGGCGGACGGCATCTCGGCCAGTCCCGCACCCGAGACCGACAGGACCGCGACCGAGCCGCCGCGCCGCGCCGCAAGCCATCCGGCCCGCGCCAGCAGCCGCGCGGCGCGGACCGATCGCAAGGCCGCGCCGGTGCCCCACAGCATCGGCGCGCGGAAATCGGCGACCAGCAGGGTGGTGTCGTCGCGATCCTCGTGCAGGCTGCGCACATGCGGCTGGCCGGTGCGCGCTGTCGCCGCCGGGTCCAGCCGGCGCGGATCGTCCCCCGCGACATAGGCGCGGATCTCGCGCAGATCCATGCCGCTGCCGGGCAGTCGCGCCGCCACCGCTCCGGTCCGCCGGGTGGCAGGACGCTGTCTTTCGGGGGCCGTCGCTTCGTCGCGCAGGGCCAGCAGTTCGGCCGCTTGCAGCCGGATCCCCGCGACATCGGGCAAGCCGGCCGGAACTACCACGGTCGCACCGCGGCTAGCGCATCGGCAACGAGGGACCGCCTGCTTCGCCCTTCGCTGACAGCCTGCCACGCAGGCACCATCCGGTGCGACAGTGCATCTGCGGCCAGCGCCTCGGCATCCTCGGGCAAGCCGTGATCGCGGCCATGCAGCCAGGCACGCGCGCGCACCCCTGCCGCCAGCGCCAGCGAACCACGCGGCGATACCGGATGTTCAACCCATTCCGCCACCGCGCCGCCGGGTCGCGTCGCCATGACCAGCCGGACGATGAAATCCTTCAGCGCCGGAGCCAGATGCACCCGCGAGACGCGGTCACGCGCCCGCGCCAGATCCTTGGCCGTGACGACATTCGGAACGTCAGAGGGCGGCGCCATGCCTTCGGCCTCGACCAGATCGAGGATCGCGCGTTCGGCCACCGCATCGGGAAGATCCAGCCGCAGATGCAGCATGAAGCGGTCAAGCTGCGCCTCGGGCAGCGGAAAGGTGCCCTCGTGTTCGATCGGGTTCTGCGTGGCCACGACCATGAACGGATCGGGCAGCGGTCGCGTGATGCCGCCCGATGTCACCTGACGCTCGGCCATCGCCTCCAGCAGCGCGGATTGCACCTTGGGGGGCGCGCGGTTGATCTCGTCCACCAGCACGAGACTGTGGAAGATCGGACCGGGCATGAAGTCGAAATGCCCGGTTTCGGGACGGAAGACCTGCGTGCCTGTCAGATCCGATGGCAGCAGATCGGGCGTGCACTGGATGCGCGCATGGCTGCCCGGAAGATGCGCGGCCAGATGTTTGACGGCACGGGTCTTGGCGATGCCCGGCGGCCCTTCGATCAGCACATGGCCGCCGGCCAGCAGCGCGATCAGCAGCCGTTCCACCAGCATGTCGTGACCGATCAGCGCCGCGCCGATCTGACCGCCCAGACGCGCGATGGCATCGGTTTCAACCCGGACGTCGTTCATCGCCTCCTCCTTGCGCTGAACGGGGCCAGTCTGCCGCGCAAGCGCGCGCCGCGCCAGCCCGGATCGACCAATCGCCCATGCCACTTTGGTCTGATCGGCGCGCGGCCCGGCGCCGGTCCGACCGACCGGGCGAACCTGTCTTGATGCCACGAGAAACCGGGTGAAAACCGCTTGACGCCCCCTGCGCCCTCCCTTACATCGCCCCCACCCGTGGCGGAGTAGCTCAGTTGGTTAGAGCAGAGGAATCATAATCCTTGTGTCGGGGGTTCAAATCCCTCCTCCGCTACCAGAAACCCCGACTTGATTGCGAAAGCGGGAACACCGTGCGGAGGTCCGGCGGATGTCGGATCCGAGCCACCCTCGATCACATTCTCGGGCAAACGGCCCGGCAATCCGGACCGATCCGAAATATGGCGGTCCACCAGGGCGCAGACCGGTGTTCGTCGGCCCTACCCGGCGGCCTGAGAGCCATCCGAATTCGCCCGCCGGCGCCTGCGCAGGAAGGCGAAAGCGCCGATCCCGACAGGAACGAGGGCGGCGCCAGCCGGCACGGGAACAGGGCTGGGCGAGAATGACACGGCCCACGCAGAGAGATACGGCGTTTCGTCGCCTTCGTAGCTGAAAAGACCCGACATGGTGTCCCAGTCGATGTCGATGCGCCAAGCAGGAGCGGCGCCAACAGTCCAGTATACGCCTTCTTCCCACTTCGCGAGGCGACCAGGCGAGCTTATTTCCTGACCGTTTCCATATTGCATGTCGATGGCCATCGAGTCGTCATCGAAAGTGAATGTGACGATCCCGGTGGCAGGATTCCCGGTGCTTAGGCCATTCAGAATTCCTGCCACCGGCTTTACCTGGCCGGGTTGGCAATAATTGCAATCATACTCATGCCTGACGAGAGTGATCGTCGAAGGTTGCTTGATGACGGTGGCGGCAGAAGCCATGTGCCCCGTCCCGACCAGCATCACGAAAGCAGCAATCGCGGATCCGATACGCATCTCAATCTCCAATCAAATCATCACACTCACGCTATACTCAGCGGCGCGTGATCCTGTCTACGCGAAACGGAGTGATCGCGCTCGCGCCATGGAAGTGTTCGCCCTGCCTGCCGATCCCGACCGGGAGCCTTCATGCATCGCGGGAAAAAAGCAGGCTTGCAGACCATGCCGCAGCCAGCCTTGTGACCACGTCGCCCATGCGATTGCGCTCAGCCAGTCTCTGTCATCGGCTGGGACGAGGGTGTCATGCCGTTCCGCCTGATCTTGGGTGCCGCCATCGAAGCCGCGACGGCAACTGTCGGACCATCGCCTCAGCCCCGCGCCCTGACCACCTGCAACAAGGGCATCACCTCGGCCATCTCGGGGCCGTGGGCCTGGCCGGTCACGGCCTTGCGCAGCGGCATGAACAGGCCCTTTCCCTTGCGGCCGGTCGCCTGTTTGACGCGCGTGGTCCATTCGTCCCAGGTCGTCTCGGTATAGGGCGGTGGCGGCAGCAGTTTCATCGCTTCGACAACGAATTCCGCGTCGTCCGGGTCGATCTGCGGCTCGGCGCCTTCGCTGAAGATGCGCCACCAACCGGCCAGATCGTCCAGCACCGTGATGTTCTGCGAGGCCACGCGCCAGAACCGTTCGGCCTGCTCTGCCGGCACGCCAAGCGCGGCGATGCGGTCGGCCACGGCCTCGAGGGGCAGCGCCTGATTCTTCTCGCGGGTCAGCGGCCACAGGTCTTCGGCGTCGAACTTGGTCGGCGAGGCGCCGAACTGGGACAGGTCGAACTCGGCCGCCAACTCGTCCAGGCTGGCCAGCCGCACCGGCTGACCCGAGCCCAGCCGCGCCATCAGCGAAATCAGCGCCTCGGGGGCGACGCCGGCCTCGCGCAGATCCTTCAGCGACAGCGCGCCGATGCGCTTGGACAATTCCTCGCCTTGCGCACCGGTCAGCAGCGAATGATGGGCGAAGGCGGGCGGCGTGCCACCGAGCGCCTTGATGATCTGGATCTGGGTCGCCGTATTGGTGACGTGATCGGATCCGCGCACGATATGGGTGACGCCCATATCCACGTCATCGACGGATGAGGCAAAGGTATACAGCACCTGCCCGTCGGCGCGGATCAGCACCGGGTCGCTGACCGAGGCGGCGTCGATCGAGATGTCGCCCAGAATCCCGTCCACCCACTCGATCCGTTCCAGATCCAGCCGGAACCGCCAATACCCCTCGCGGCCCTCGGCCCGCAGCCTGTCCTTGTCGGCATCCGAAAGCGCCAGCCCGGCCCGGTCATAGACCGGCGGGCGCCCCATGTTCAGCTGCTTCTTGCGCTTCAGATCCAGTTCGACCGGGGTTTCGAACACCTCGTACAATCGGCCGTCGGTGCGCAGCCGGTCGGCGGCCTCGGCATAGCGGTCCAGCCGCAGCGACTGGCGTTCCTCGCGGTCCCAATGCAGGCCCAGCCAGTCCAGATCGCGCTTGATGCCGTCCACGTATTCCTGCTTGCTGCGCTCCTGATCGGTATCGTCGAGGCGCAGGATGAAGCTGCCGCCGGCCTGGCGCGCGATCAGATGATTGAACAGGGCGGTACGCAGGTTGCCGACGTGAATGTGGCCGGTGGGCGACGGCGCGAAGCGGGTGGTGGTCATGAAACGTCTCCTGTTGCCGCTGCTCTTTCACAGACCGCCTTTTTTGTCCATATCGGTGAGGCGCGCGGCGACGGAGATGCGGATGAGCGACTGGAACGAACTGACGGCCCCGGATGCGACCGAGATCGAGGCGATGGCCCGCGCCGCGCTGGCCACGCTGCCCGCGGAATTCGGCGGCCCTGCGCAGGATGTGGCGATCCGGGTGGCGGAATTCGCGCCCGACGAGGTTCTGGACGAATTGCAGATCGACGATCCGTTCGAACTGACCGGCCTCTATGACGGCATTCCGATGACCGAGAAATCGGTGGCCGACCAGCCGGGCGGACCGGATATCGTCTGGCTGTTCCGCCGACCGCTGCTGGACGAATGGGCCACGCGGGGTGACGTGACGCTGGGCCAGTTGATCGCCCATGTCGTGATCCACGAATTCGCGCATCATTTCGGCTGGTCCGACGACGACATCGCGCGGATCGACCGGTGGTGGGAATGACGGATCAGGCACCGATCCTGACCGTCACCCTGAACCCGGCGCTGGATCTGTCGACTGCGGCCGACGCGGTGCGTCCCGACCTGAAACTGCGCTGCGACAAGCCGGTGGCCGATCCCGGCGGCGGCGGCATCAATGTCAGCCGCGCGATCAAGATCATGGGCGGGACATCGACCGCGATGGTGGCGCTTGGCGGGGCGACGGGCGCCCGGATCGCCGGTATGCTGCAGGCCGACGGGCTGTCCGTGGTCCGGCTGACCGCACCGGGCGAGACGCGGCAATCGCTGGCCGTCACCGACCGGCGCCACGGCGGTCAATACCGGTTCGTCATGCCGGGGCCGGAATGGCACATGGCACAGGTCGCCGACATGATGTCGGCCATCGCCGAACATGCGCGCGGCGGTGGCTGGGTGGTGGTGTCGGGCTCGAACCCGCCCGGGGTCGCGCCGGGATTCGAACAGATGCTGACCGTGCGGCTGCAGGACGGGCGCGCAAGGCTGCTGGTGGACACGTCGGGCGACGCCTTGCGCGCACTGGCGGGATCATCCATCCCCGTCGATGTCCTGCGCATGGACAGCCACGAGGCCGAGGCGCTGGCCGGCCGCGCCCTGCCCCTGCGCGCCGACAGCGCCGCCTTCGCCGCCGGGCTGGTCCGCGACGGGGCCGCGAAATCGGTGATCGTGGCGCGCGGCGCGGACGGGTCCGTCATCGCCGGTCCCGAAGGCGCATGGCACGCCCAGGCGGCTCCGGTGCCCGTCGTCAGCGCCGTCGGCGCGGGCGACAGTTTCGTGGCAGGCTATGTCCTGGCCATGGCACGCGGCTGGGCCGTCCCCGAGGCGCTGGCGCTTGGTGCGGCGGGGGCTTCTGCTGCGGTGATGACACCGGCCACCGAATTGTGCCACGCCCATGATGTCGAAAGGCTGTTTGCGCAGCGATCGGTCTCGCGGCTCTGATCCGGGAAACGGCGCCGCCGGCGCAGGTTCCGTCCGGCGCCCCGCCGCGACCCCCCCCCCAGGCAGGCAAGGCAATCCGGCGATCACATGCCGGAATACAGCGGGAACCGACCGCACATATCCTCGACCTCGGCCCTGACCTTTTCCTCGATCGCGCCATTGCCGTCCTCGCCGTTGCTGGCCAGCCCGTCGACGACCTCGACGATCCAGCGCGCGATCTGGCGGAACTCGTCCTCTCCGAAACCGCGCGTGGTGCCCGCCGGCGCGCCCAGACGGATGCCCGAGGTGACGAAGGGTTTTTCGGGATCGAAGGGCACGCCGTTCTTGTTGCAGGTGATGTGGGCGCGACCAAGCGCGGCTTCGGTGGCCTTGCCGGTGACGCCCTTGGGGCGCAGATCGGCAAGGCACAGATGGTTGTCGGTGCCACCCGAGACGATGTCGATACCACCTTTCATCAGCTCGTCCGCCATGGCCTGCGCGTTCTTCACGACCTGCGCGGCATAGGCCTTGAACGACGGCTGCAGGGCCTCGCCGAAGGCCACGGCCTTGGCCGCGATCACATGCATCAGCGGCCCGCCCTGAAGTCCGGGGAACACCGCGCTGTTGATCTTTTTCGCGATCGCCTCGTCATTGGTCAGCACCATCCCGCCGCGTGGCCCGCGCAGCGATTTGTGCGTCGTCGTGGTCACGACATGGGCATGCGGAACGGGCGAGGGATGCTGCCCGCCAGCGACCAGGCCCGCAATATGGGCCATGTCCACCATCAGGTAGGCGCCGACCTCGTCGGCGATCTTGCGGAAGCCGGCCCAGTCCCAGATGCGGCTATAGGCGGTGCCACCCGCCACGATCAGCCTGGGCTTGGCCCGGCGTGCGCTTTCGGCGATCGCCTCCATGTCCAGAAGCTGGTCCTGCTGACGCACGCCATAGCTGACCACGTTGAACCACTTGCCCGACATGTTGACGGGCGACCCGTGCGTCAGGTGGCCGCCCGAATTCAGGTCGAGTCCCATGAAGGTATCGCCCGGCTGCAACAGCGCCAGAAACACCGCCTGGTTCATCTGGCTGCCGCTGTTGGGCTGCACATTGGCGAAACCGCAATCGAACAGCTGCTTGGCGCGTTCAATGGCCAGTGTTTCGGCGACATCGACGAACTGGCAGCCGCCGTAATAGCGCTTGCCCGGATAGCCTTCGGCATATTTGTTCGTCAGGACCGAGCCCTGGGCCTCGAGCACCGCCTTCGAGACGATGTTTTCCGATGCGATCAGCTCGATCTCGTCGCGCTGCCGGCCCAGTTCCTGACGGATCGCCTTCGCGATCTCGGGGTCGCTGCTGGCCAGATCATCGGTGAAAAAACCGGATTCGCGGGTGGGGGCGTTCATCAGTCTCGCGTCCTTTGCATGGCTGAGGGGCGGCGGGAATGGCGCTGTCTTATCGCATGGCCAGACCTGCGGAAAGTGTCAAAACGACCGCGCGCGGACCCGCTGCGACCTGCGCTGCGGGGCTTGTCAACGGCTCGGCCGCGGCCGATGCTGCGCCCGCACGAGGGGACGGAACGCGGATGACGCCACGAATTCATTTCACCGCCAGCCAGGCCGGGCCGGCCCAGGCGGCACTGGCGACGCTGGGCGCGCGCTATGGCGACGCACCGCTGGAGCGGGCGCAGGTGGTGGTGGCGCTTGGCGGCGACGGCTTCATGTTGCAGACCCTTCACGCCACCGAGGGCCGCGACCTGCCCGTCTATGGCATGAACCGCGGCACGGTCGGCTTCCTGATGAACGGATTCGCCGAAGAGGGTCTGCCCGAACGGCTGGCGGCGGCCGAGGAAACCGTCATCAACCCGCTGCACATGCGCGCCACTTGCGCCGACGGATCGATCCACGAGGCGCTGGCCATCAATGAGATCAGCCTGCTGCGCGAGGGTCCGCAGGCGGCGAAGCTGCGGATTCACGTCGATGGCAAGATGCGGATGGAGGAACTGGTCTGCGACGGCGCGCTGCTGGCGACGCCGGCGGGTTCCACCGCCTACAATTACTCGGCCCACGGCCCGATCCTGCCCATCGATTCCGAGGTTCTGGCGCTGACCGCCATCGCCCCCTTCCGTCCCCGCCGCTGGCGCGGCGCGCTGCTGCCCAAGACAGCGCGAATCGCGATCGAGGTTCTCAGCCCCGAACGCCGCCCGGTCATGGCAGACGCCGATTCACGATCGGTCCGTCACGTCGTCTGGGTCCAGATCCGCAGCGCCGCAGAGATCCGGCACCGGGTTCTGTTCGACAGCGGTCACGGACTGGAGGAACGCCTGATCCGCGAGCAGTTCGTCTGACGGCAAGGGCCGGGCGGGCTATCCGGCCTGTCGCAGGGCGGCGGTCAGCGCCGCGAGGTCGCCCCTGTTCTGCGCCAGCATCGCGGACATTTCGGACCGTTCGCTGGCCAGCATGTTCACGCCCTCGATGATGATGTTGAAAAAGCGGATGCCGCCGCCCTTGTCCGAGACGTGCCATTCCACCTCCATCGGCGCGCGGCCGTTGAGATAGGCAGTCGAGCGGACCGCGAAATAGCTTTTCAGCGGGCGTGCCGCCCCCACCTCGACCCGGCCGCCGACGAATTCGCGAAACCGCTTGCCGTATTTTCGGCCCATATAGCCTTGGAAAGCCTGCTCGTAGGCGGCGTATTGCGCCGGGCCGGCCTGACGCGCGGCAGGGCCCAGCACGGTGCGGGCGATGATGTCCACATCGGCGCGGCGCGCGAAGATCGCCTCGAACTGGCGATACAATTGCGCCGGCGGCTGGCCGCTGTTGATGACGGCATAGACCTCGGACACGGTCTTCTGGATCATCGCCTGGGCGGCGTCGGCACTCAGCGCCAGCGCCGGACGCAGCGGAATCAGCGCCGCGCCACCCGCGATCAGCGCCAGGACGTTGCGTCGGTCAGGGCGCATAGGGGTCGATGAAACCTGCATCCGCGCCGGCCGCCGCCTGGCTGTCGTCATAGGGGTCAATGGTCGCCTCCTGTTGTCCGATCTCGTAGCGGCGATGCATCAGGTAGATCAGCCGCGTCTGCGCATAGCTATCAGCACTGCCTTGCAATACGCTATCCACCGTGTCTCCGAAACGGGCCCGCTCACCGGCTTTTGAGCCGAGGCGCAGCCCGAAGCCCAGCGCAAGTTCGTCCCGGTTCAGCACCTGGCCCAGCGGGTCGATCAGCGCATCGACCAGCTTGCCCGCCGTGTCGCGCTGCGTCGAGGGGCCAAGGACCGGCAATTCCAGATACGCGCCCTCGGGAACGCCCCAGACGGCCAGCGTCTCGCCAAAGTCGGTGTCGCGTTCGGGCAGGTTGAAATCGCGGCCGGCGGGGTCGAAAAGGCCCAGGATCCCCAGGGTGGAATTGACCGAGAACCGGAAGGTGTTCTGCACGGCCGGGCCGGGTCGCCCCTGAAGCAGCTGATTCAAGACCTTGCCCGGCAGCGACAGGTTCGAGCCCATGTTGATGACCAGATCGACGGGCTTGGCGCGGCCCGCGCCGGCCGGATCCCCGGCGCCCGAGGACGCCAGCCTCGCCACAGGCCCGACCACGCGCGCATCCAGCGCCTTGTTGAAATCATGGACCCGGCGGTTCTGCGCCTCGTAGGGGTCGTTGATCACGATTCCGTCCTGGATCCGGGGCGAGGCGGCGCATCCGGCCAGCGCGACCGCCGCGATCAGGGCGATACCGGCGTTCTGAAAGAGGGTCATCGGGCGCAAATGGATTTCTAACCTTCTTGTTTTACGGCATAAGGGGCCGTCCGGGGATGACAGGAACCATCCAGTTCGGATAATCGTGCCGCGAGCCTGCGGCAAGCCGCCCGGTTCCGATGGCAGCAGTTCCGAACGTGAAGGACGGCAGATCAATGAGCAAGCCGCCATATCCCCTTTCCGGCAGCAAGGAGCTGCGCAAGGCCAGATCGGCGGGTTTCCCGCTGTTTCTTGCCGTCGCGCTGTTCTCGGCCGTGGTGAACCTGTTGATGCTGACCGGACCGCTGTTCATGTTGCAGGTCTATGACCGGGTGCTGGCCTCGCGCTCGGTCGAGACGCTGACGGCGCTTTTCGTGCTGGTCGTGTTCCTGTTTCTGCTGATGGGCGTGGTCGATCTGGCCCGCAACCGCGTGACCCAGCGGATCGCCGCGCGCTTTCAGGACCGGATGGAAGGTCGCGTCTTTACCGCCGCCCTGCGCGAGGGCGCCATCACCGGCGACGAATCGGCCGCCGCTGCCAGCGGCATGCGCGATCTGGATTCGGTGCAGCGATTCATCGGTTCGCCGGTGCTGCTGGCGATGTTCGATCTGCCGTGGGCGCCGCTGTTTCTGGCCGCTGTCTTCATGTTCCATCCGCTGCTGGGGGCGGTGGCGACGATCGGCGGGCTGATCCTGATTGTCTCGACCATCGCCAACCGGATCATGACCAAGGCCCCGTTGCAGCAGTCGAACGCCTCGTCGACGCAGGCGCAGCGGATGGCCGATCTCTATCGCGACGAGGGCGAGGTGATCGGCGCCCTGGGGATGCGCGGCGCCACCTTTGCGCGCTGGCGCAAGGCCCGCGAAGAGGCGCAGGTGCAGTCGGTGCGCGGGGCCGACCGGGCCTCGGGTTTCACCGTGTTTTCGCGCAGCTTCCGGCTGTTTCTGCAAAGCGCGATGCTGGCGACCGGCGCGCTTCTGGTGCTGCGCCAGGAGGTGACGCCGGGCGCGATGATCGCCAGTTCGATCATGATGGGCCGGGCGCTGGCCCCGATCGAGCAACTGGTCGGCGGCTGGGCGCTGTTCCAGGCGGCGCAGGACGGATGGGACCGGCTGTCGCGGCTGCTGACCCGGCAGCCGCCGCAGGTCGAACACACCCCCCTGCCCCGCCCCGAGGCGCATATCGACGTCCGGCAATTGTCCGTCGCCCCGCCGGGCCAGAACATCGCGACGATCCGCGGCGTCAGTTTCGAGATCCGGCCCGGTCAGGCGCTTGGCGTGATCGGCCCGTCCGGCGCCGGCAAGACCACGCTGGCGCGGGCGCTGATCGGATCGTGGCCGGTCGGCGCCGGCTCGGTCCGGCTGGGCGGCGCGACGCTGGACCAGTATGATCCCGACGTTCTGGGCAACCTGATCGGCTATCTGCCGCAGCAGGTGACGCTGTTCGACGGCACCATCGCCGAGAACATCGCCCGCCTGTCGCCCGAACCCGACCCCGCCCGCGTGGTCCGGGCTGCGCAGGCGGCGGCGGCGCATCAGATGATCCTCGATCTGCCGCAGGGTTATGATACCCGGATCAGCCAAAGCTCGGGACGGCTTTCGGGGGGCCAGATCCAGCGGATCGGCCTTGCCCGCGCCCTGTATCCCGATCCGGTGCTGCTGGTTCTGGACGAACCGAACTCCAATCTCGACAATCAGGGATCCGAGGCGCTGAATGCGGCGATTCGCAGGGTCAAGGCGCAGAACGGCGCGGTCGTGATCATGGCGCACCGGCCCGCCGCGATCAACGAATGCGAACTGCTGATGGTAATGGAACAGGGCGTCCGCCGTGCCTTCGGGCCGCGCGACAAGGTGTTGCAGGAGATGGTGCAGAACTCGGCCCAGATCAGGAAGGCGCAGGAATCCGGCCGCGTCGGAGGTGTGTCATGAGCGACGAGAACGGCGACGACGACCGCGAGGATCGCGAGAACGGCAGGCAGAAGCCGCTGCTTCTGACGCCCGATCAGCCAGCGCCTTCGCCCGATCCGGGCAAGGACAGTGACGAGGACGAAGGCCGGCGGAAAGAAGGCCGGCGGGACGAAGACAGGCCCGAAACCGCCGCGGATCAGGCCGGGCCGCGCCAAGGCAGCGGATATTCGCTGGCCGGGATCGGAATCGGCGTCGGCGCCCAGGCGCAGGGCGCCGCGCCGCAGCAGGCGAAGCCACCGGCCCCCGAACCGGCGCGGGTGCGCGACGATCAGCCCCGCGAATCTCGCGAACTGGTCCGAACCCGCGAAGCCCAGACCCCCGCGCCGCCGCCGCCGCCCTCGCCGCCACCACCACCGCGCCCGATCGCGGCGCCCGATCCAGGCCGCTGGCCGGTGCGCGGGCCGCTGATGGTCGGCCTTCTGGCGATCCTGATCCTGTTCGGCGGATTCGGTCTCTGGGCGATGGAAAGCCGCATCGCGGGCGCGGTCGTCGCGCCGGGCCAGGTCGAGGTCGAACAGCAAAGACAGGTGGTCCAGCATCCCGATGGTGGCGTGGTCGAGGAAATCGCCGTCACGGACGGGCAATCCGTCGCCGCCGGCGATCTGCTGATCCGGCTGGACGGCTCGCTTGTGAAAACCGAACTGACCATCGTCGAGGGCCAGTATTTCGAAATCCTCGCCCGACGCGGCCGGCTCGAGGCCGAACGCGCGGCGGCGCAAGAGATCACCTTTCCGCGTCCGCTGACCGAGGCGGCCGCCAGGGACGCAGGCCTTGACGACCTGATCGCGGGCCAGCGCAGCCTGTTCGAGGCCCGCCGCGATACGCAGGCGCAATCGCTGGACCAGCTTGCCAAGCAATCGCAGCAGGTGGCCCAGCAGGTCGAAGGGATCGACGCGCAGATTGCCGCGATGGGCCAGCAGCGCGACCTGATCGGACAGGAACTGAAGGACCAGCAAAGCCTGCTGGATCGCGGACTGGCGCAGGCATCGCGCGTGCTGGGTCTTCAGCGCGAGGCGGCCCGGATCGATGGCCAGATCGGAGAGTTGAAGGCCAGCCGCGCGGCCTCGGAAACCAAGCAGACCGAGATCGACGTCGAAAGGCTGCGGATGACGGCCCAACGCCGCGAGGATGCCGAAACCCAGTTGCGCGACCTTGGCTATCGCGAACTGGAACTGGCCGAACGCCGCCGCAGCCTGACCGAGCAGATCAGCCGGCTGGACATCCGCGCCCCTGTCGCCGGCCTGATCTACGATCTGAAGGTGACGACGCCCCGCTCGGTCATCCGGCCGGCCGAGCCCCTGATGTATATCATACCGCAGGACCGCCCGCTGGTCATCGGCGCACGCATCGCCACGATCAACGTGGACGAGGTGATGATCGGCCAGCCGGTCGTGCTGCGCTTCTCGTCCTTCTCGTCGCGCACGACGCCCGAAATTGACGGACGGCTGGGCCGGATTTCGGCCGACGCACTGGTCGATGAGGGCACCCGGACCCCTTACTACCGCGCCGAGGTCACGATTCCGCCCGAAGAACTCGAGAAGCTGGGCGACATGGCGCTGATCCCGGGGATGCCGGTCGAGGTATTCATCCAGACGGGCGAACGCAGCCCCATGGCCTATCTGCTGAAGCCGCTGGCGGACTATTTCAACCGCGCCTTCCGCGAAAGCTGATCCGGCCATCCTCGAAGGTCCCGTCAAGGCCGGCCTCTGATGATGGCGGCTGGCCTCGGGGGCCGCGACCGGCCCGGCGGCCTGACCGAACATCACCCATGGGTTGCGCCTGCGCCCCGGCTGACGCAGCCTCGGACCTCGATACAAAGCAAGGAGCCAGCATGTTGAGAGCCCTGTCCCGCCCCGCAACCCGGATGATGGAGCGCTGGCTGCCCGATGCCTTCATCTTCGTCATCGTCCTGACGCTGATCGCGGCGATCGCGGCGGTCGCGACACAGGGCACCAATCCGGTGACGCTGATCCGGATCTGGGGCGACGGTTTCTGGGAGCTTTTGCAATTCTCGATGCAGATGCTGCTGGTGCTGGTCACCGGCTTCATCCTTGCAAGTTCGCCTCCGGTTCGCCGCGTCCTGCAATGGATCGCCGGCTTCGCCGGCTCGCGCGGCTCGGCGATCGTGCTGGTCAGTGTGGTGTCGCTGGCCGCGAGCTGGCTGAACTGGGGCTTCGGATTGGTTGTCGGCGCCATCTTCGCCAAGGAACTCGCACGGCAGGTCCGCGTCGATTATCGTCTGCTGGTGGCGGCGGCCTATTCCGGCTTCGTCATCTGGCACGGCGGCTTGTCCGGCTCGATCCCGCTGACCATCGCGACGCCGGGCCATTTCACCGAAAACCAGATCGGCGTGATTCCGACCTCGCAGACGATCTTCTCGGCCTGGAATCTGACCATCGCGGTCGCGATCCTGATCACCGTTCCGCTGGTCAATCGTGCGATGCTGCCGACCGAAGAGGAACAGGTCCTTGTCGATCCGGCGCAACTTGGCGAGGATGCCGGACCGGCCTCCGCGGAACGCAGGGCCACACCCGCCGAGCGGCTGGAAACCAGCCCGATCCTGATGTGGCTGATCGGGTTGCCCGGATTGGTCTGGCTGGCGATCTATTTCCTCGGCGGCGGCGGCATCAACCTGAACACGGTGAATTTCCTGTTCCTGTTCCTGGGCATTCTCTGCCATGGCACGCCGCGAAACCTGCTGGCGGCACTGGACCAGGGTGTGCGCGGCGGCGCCGGGATCGTCATCCAGTTTCCCTTCTATGCCGGGATCATGGCGATCATGACCGGCAGCGGCCTGGCCGCCAGCATGTCGGAATGGTTCGTCTCGATCTCGACCGCCGAGTCGCTGCCCTTCTGGGCCTTCATCAGCGCGGGAATCGTCAACATCTTCGTTCCCTCGGGGGGCGGGCAATGGGCGGTTCAGGCGCCCGTCATGCTGCCCGCGGCCGAGGCGCTTGGCGCCCATATTCCGCGCGTGGTGATGGGCGTGGCCTGGGGCGATGCCTGGACGAACCTGCTGCAACCGTTCTGGGCGCTGCCGATGCTGGGCATTGCCGGGCTGAAACCGCGCGACATCATGGGCTTCTGCGTGGTGCAATTGCTGATCACCGGCCTGGTGATCGGGGGCCTTCTGTATCTGCTATAGCCTCGGGGCCCTTGGCCCCTTCGCCCCCGGTCCAACTCGGCAGGTTCGTCGCAAAAAACGCGCCGGGCCGCGGCCATTGCGCTATCGTTTCCTGCGTCGGCTGGACGCGCGCCTGACCTCGGACAGACGTGCCTGAGTGGACATGCGCCGGGCGCCGCCGCCCTTGTTCTTGCCCTTTCGCGGACCTGCGGGCAGTGCCTTGCCGTCCAGTTCCAGCAATTCCAGCGTCAGCCCGCCGGTGACCGGCACCGCCTCGGTCAGGCGCACCGTGACACGCTGGCCCAGGGCGATTTCCAATCCGGTATCGGCGCCGAGAAGTCTCTGTGCATCGGGATCGAAATGGAAATATTCGCGGCCCAGGTCGCGGATCGGCAGCAGGCCGTCGGCTCCGGTCTCGTCCAGTTTCACGAAGGCGCCAAATCGCTGGATGCCGCTGATCCGACCCGTCATCTCGGTGCCCACACGCTCGGACAGGTAGGCGGCCAGATAGCGGTCGGTGGTGTCGCGTTCGGCCGCCATCGACCGGCGCTCGGTCTCGCTGATATGGGTCGCGGTCTCTGACAGGCGGTCCATGTCGCCATCAGACAGCCCGTCCGCCCTGCCCCCGCGCCCGCCGCCCCAGCCATGCGCCGAAATCAGCGCGCGATGCACGATCAGGTCGGAATAGCGGCGGATGGGCGAGGTGAAATGCGCATAGCTTTTCAGCGCCAGCCCGAAATGGCCGAAATTTTCCGGGTGGTAATAGGCCTGCGTCATCGACCGCAAGGTCGAGATGTTGATCAGTTCATCGAAATCGGTGCCCTCGGACTGGGCCAGAAGCCGGTTCAGGTGGCTGGTATGCAGCACCTGCCCCTTGGCCAGGTTGAAGCCGGATGCCTGCGCCACCTCGCGCAGCGCGTCGATCTTGTCGAGGCTGGGTTCCTCGTGCACGCGGAACAGCAGCGGCCGTCGACGCCGGGTCAGTTCCTCGGCCGCGGCGACATTGGCCAGGACCATGAATTCCTCGATCAGGCGATGCGCATCGAAGCGGTCGCGGAAATTCACCGATCTAACGCGACCATCCGGGGTCAGCTCGATCTGCCGTTCGGGCAGGTCCAGATCCAGCGGCTGGCGGCGCGCGCGCGCATCGCGCAACAGGCCGTAGGCATGCCAAAGCGGTTTGATCACGCTGTCCATCAGCGGTCTGGTCTGTTGATCGGGATCCCCGTCCGCGCCCGCCTGCGCCTGTTCATAGGCCAGGCTGGCGCGGCTGTTCATCATCCCGCGATGAAAATTGTGGCTGATCTTGTTGCCCTGGGCATCCAGCCGCATCCTGACCGCAATCACCGGGCGGTCCACGCCTTCGTGCAGCGAACACAGATCCGCCGACAGCGCCTCGGGCAGCATCGGGACCACGCGGTCGGGAAAATAGGTCGAGTTGCCGCGCGTCCATGCCTCGCGATCCAGCGCCGAGCCGGGCCGGACGTAATGGGCCACATCGGCGATGGCGACCCAGATCGTCGCGCCGCCGTCATCCTCGATCATGGCCGCCACCGCGTCGTCGTGATCGCGCGCATCCGACGGGTCGATGGTCACAAGCGGCAGGTCGCGCAGATCCTCGCGCCCCTTCATCGTGGCGGGCTTTTGCGATTCGGCTTCCTCGACCACCTTTTCGGGAAATTCGTCGGGAATCCCGTGCTGATGGATGGCGATGAGGCTGACCGACCGCGGGGCCGACGGATCGCCCAGCCGTTCGATGATCCGCGCCTGGGGCAGGCCCATCCGCGCCCTGGGCCCGACCTGTTCGGCCTGCACCAGTTCGCCGTTCTGCGCGCCCTGGGTGGCGTCGGCGCGGATCCGCCATTCCTTGTCCTGGCCCTTGTCGATGGGCAGAATGCGGCCGCCCTCGGTGTCCTTGCGGAAGATGCCGGTGATACGGTTGGGTGCGGCGGTGATGCGGCGCATCAGACGGGCCTGATATTGATGATCCTCGCCGTGGACCTCGACCAGCCGGGCCAGGAACCGCTCGCCCCGCCCCAGTGCCGGGTCGGTCTGGCGCGGCGTATACAGGATCCTGGGCACGGGCCCCTCGCCGCGCCATTCCAGCGGACGCGCGAACAGATCACCCGAGCCGTCCGGGGCCAGCAATTCCAGAACGGTCACGGCAGGCAGCTTTTCGGCGTCCAGATAGTGACGGCGGCGGCGTTCCAGCTGGCCTTCGGCCTCCAGTTCCTTCAGCAGGCGTTTCAGCTCGATCCGCTGCGCGCCCTTGATGCCGAAGGCTTTCGCGATGTCGCGTTTGGAATTGGCGTCGGGATGGTCCGAAACCCAATCCAGGATCTGCTGCTTGTCGGGTAGCTGGGTCATGAAGATCGCCCTGTCAGGATGGCGGAAGAAACGCAATCACAGATCGCGGCTCATGTCCCGGTGCGGGATGCCGGCATCGTCATAGATGGGACCGCAAACCGAAAACCCAAGCTTCTGGTAAAAGCCGATGGCATGGGTCTGTGCCCCCAGCATGGCTCGCGTGATGCCGGGGCGGGCTTGCAGCATCGTGACCGCCGCCCGGATCAGCGCCGCGCCATGGCCCGCGCCGCGCGCCTCGGGCAGGACACAGACGCGGCCGATCTTGCCGGTGCCGTCCTTGATCAGGATCCGCGCGGTGCCGATGGCGGTGCCGTCCTGCCAGACCAGAAGATGCAGCGCCTGCCCGTCCAGCCCGTCCCATTCCTCGGCCTCCGCGACACCCTGTTCCTCGATGAAGACCTTTCGGCGCAGGGCGCGGCAGCGGTCCAGATCGCGCGTCTCCTCGATCTTCATGCGAAAAATCTTTCCAGAATGCGTTGGTAGATCATCTTCAACTGACGGACCTGCGCCTGAGGCACGCGCTCGTCGACCTGGTGCATGAAATGGCCGACCAGTCCGAATTCCACGACCGGGCAAAGATCCTTGATGAACCGTGCGTCCGAGGTTCCACCCGAGGTGGACAGGATCGGCCGGCGTCCCGTCTGCTGTTCGACCACGTCGCGGACCAGATCGACGAAGGGGCCGGGTTCGGTCACGAATGCCTCGCCCGAAACGTCGGCATCGATGTTCAGGACGACGCCGGTTTCGTCGCCCAGCACCGCGGCGCGCCGGGTCAGCTCCTCGGCCAGCGAGGCGGCGGTATGCAGGTCGTTGAAGCGGATATTGACCACGGCCGAGGCACGTTCGGGGATCACGTTCGAGGCCGGGTTGCCGCAATCCACCGACACGATCTGAAGACCGCTCGGCTCGAAATGGTCGGACCCCGAATCCAGCGGTGCGGCGATCAGATCGTTCAGATAGCGGGTCAGCGTGTGAAGCGGATTCCTGGCCCGATGCGGATAGGCGGCATGGCCCTGCAACCCCGTGGCGCGGATTCGGTAGGTGGCCGATCCGCGCCGGCCGATCTTCATCATCTCGCCCATCGCATCGGGGTTCGATGGCTCACCGACGATGCAGGCCTGCATTCGTTCGCCGTTTTCTTCCATCCAGTCGATGATCGCACTGGTGCCGTGTGTCGACGGGCCCTCCTCGTCGCCGGTGATGGTCAGGATCACCGCGCCGTCGGGGGGTGTTTCGGTGACGAAATCGATGGCGGCCGCGGTAAAGGCCGCGACGCCCGATTTCATGTCGGTCGCACCGCGCCCCCAGATCAGGCCGTCCTCGACATGGCCGCTGAAGGGCGGATGGGTCCAGGATCCAAGATCTCCGGGCGGCACGACATCGGTGTGGCCGTTGAACCCCAGAGCCGGCCGGCCTTTTGCGCCCCAGCGGGCGAACAGGTTCGGCGTGCCCCCGCGATCGATGCGGTGGGTCTCGAAACCCGCCTGGTGCAGCATGTCCCCCAGCAGGACCAAGGCGCCGCCCTCTTCCGGCGTGACCGAAGGGCAGCGGATCAGGCGGGCGGTCAGGTCGGCGGCGTCAATCATCTCATATCCCGGTCTCGAAGGCGCGGCGGACCAGGTTCAGCCCGGTCACGACCAGCAGCACCAGCGTCCAGCGCCGAAACTGCACCACATCAAGCCGGTCCTGCAAGGCGAAGCCGGCCAGCATTCCGGCAAAGGCGGGAAGCACCAGCAGCACCGACAGCGGCAGCGTCCGCGCGTTCAGCACCCCCGAGGCCAGATGTGCGCCCGTCAGCACCATCCCGCCCAGCAAAAAGACGACGCCCTGGACGCGGACCTGTTCGCGCTTGCTGACACCCAGCGACATCAGCAGCACGATCAGCGGCGGTCCCCAGATCCCCGAGATCCCGCCATAGAGGCCGCCGATAATGCCGGTCGCGATCTCGGCCCTTCGGCGGTGATGCGACGGCACGACCAGCGGACGCCCCGACAATTGCCAGATCGCAAAGCCCACGATCGGCACGCCCAGCAGCGCATACATGATGCTTTGCGGAATGGCGCGGGCAAAGCCGGCCGAGACGGCGATGAAGACCAGCAGCATCGTGATATGCCAGCGGAAATCGCGGACCGAACGCCAGGCCTCGCGCGGCCCCTGCCGCAAGGTTTGCTGGATGTTGGTCACCAGCGTCGGAATGATCAGCGCGGCCAGCGCCGTGGTCGGCGGCAGGATCGAGCCGAAGGCCGACAGCATGATCACCGGCATGGCGAAACCGATGGTTCCCTTCACGAAACCCGCAAAGGCCGTGACTGCGACGACGGCCAGCATCTGCCATGGTTCGACCCCGAACATGACCGCGACGCTAGACCCGCGACACGGGAATGGAAATGGCACGTCGCGGCAAATTCATCAGACATTTTCGTTCTTTCAAGACTGGGTTTGCGCATTATAGTTGCGCTGCGCCTGCGAAGGCTCTAGCTATGCCGCGATGCCGCAAGAGGATGCCCCGATGAAAGACATGCAAACGACCGCCACCGTCCTGTCCGAGATCGAATCCCTTCAGGCCCGCGCCGTCGAGACCCTTTGCGCAAGGGTCGCACCGACGGGCAAGGTGGATTCGGCGCTGCTGGAGGTCCATCAGCACGCGGCTCATGCCCTGTCGTGGCTGGCCACCTACGTCGAATCGCTGTCGCAATTGTCGGCCTGGTCGGCCCGCGTATCGGGCGAGATGGAGGATTTGATCGTCCGGATCGGGTTCGGCGAATACCTGACCCAGATCGCCGGCGGCATCATGATGAGCCAGAACGAATTCGCCCGGCTGTCGGATCTGGGGGTGACCTGGCAGCCCTCGGACGCCGCCCGCGCCCTGATGAACGGCAACACCCCCGAGGCGCGCGCCAGCCTGGCGCGGATGATCGCCGAACGGCAAGGCAGCGCCACCTTCGGTGCAACCGGCCTGGACGAGGACCTGGAGATGATCCGGGACCAGTTCCGCCGCTGGACCGATGACAGGGTCGTTCCCCATGCCCATCAATGGCATCTGCAGGACGCACTGATCCCGATCGAGATCGTCGAGGAACTTGCCGGACTGGGGGTCTTCGGACTGACCATTCCCGAAGATCTGGGCGGTCTGGGCCTGTCCAAGGCGGCGATGGTGGTGGTTTCGGAGGAATTGTCGCGCGGCTATATCGGCGTGGGCAGCCTTGGCACGCGCAGCGAGATCGCGGCCGAACTGATCCTTGGCGGCGGCACCGCCGCGCAGAAGGAACATTGGCTTCCGAAACTGGCCAGCGGGGAAATCCTGCCCACGGCGGTCTTCACCGAACCCAATACCGGCAGTGACCTGGGCGCGCTGCGGACGCGGGCAGTCAGGGAAGGCGATGTCTGGAAGGTGACCGGCAACAAGACCTGGATCACCCATGCCGCGCGCGCGCATGTCATGACGCTGCTGGCCAGAACCGATCCCGACAGCGACGATTATCGCGGCCTGTCGATGTTCATCGCCGAAAAGACGCCGGGCACCGCCGACGATCCCTTCCCCACCCCCGGCATGACCGGCGGCGAGATCGAGGTGCTGGGCTATCGCGGCATGAAGGAATACGAACTGGGCTTCGACGGATTCGAGGTCGGCGACGAGAACCTGCTGGGCGGGACCACCGGCCAGGGCTTCAAGCAATTGATGCAGACATTCGAATCGGCCCGCATCCAGACCGCCGCGCGGGCCATCGGCGTTGCCCAGAACGCGCTGGAACTGGGCCTGAAATACGCGCTGGACCGCCGGCAATTCGGCAAGGCCCTGATCGAATTTCCGCGCGTCGCCGACAAGTTGGCGATGATGGCGGTCGAAATCATGATCGCGCGGCAACTCACCTATCACAGCGCCTGGGAAAAGGATCACGGCCATCGCTGCGACCTGGAGGCGGGGATGGCCAAGCTGCTGGGCGCGCGGGTGGCCTGGGCCTGTGCCGACAATGCTTTGCAAATCCACGGCGGCAACGGCTTTGCGCTGGAATACCCGATCAGTCGGGTGCTGTGCGATGCCCGGATCCTGAACATCTTCGAGGGCGCGGCCGAAATACAGGCCCAGGTCATCGCGAGACGGCTTTTGACCCCGGCCGTTTCAGGCTAGACTTCGGAAACCAAAGCGGTTTCGAAGCGTTCGTTTCCGATTCCGGCCCGAAGGAGATCGCCCATGTCCCGTCCCGCCCGCCGTTTCGCCCTTGTCGGCGCCCTGACATTCGCCGGTGTGGCGCTTGCCGCCTGCGCGCCGGCCACCGCGCCCGGCGGCTTCGCGCCGGGCGAGGATCGCGGTTTCATTCCCGGTGGCAGCTATGTGCTGGTCGGCATGGATGGCAAGACCGTGCCGCTGCGCAACGTGACGCTGGTGGTTGAAGAGAACCGGCTCTCCGGCCAGGCGCCCTGCAACGGCTATTCGGCCACGAACAATGCGGAATTGCCCGCGATTGCGCTGTCGCCGATCGTGGCGACGAAGGTGGCTTGCAAGGACATGAAGCTGGAAACCCGTTTCCTTTCGGTGCTGCAACAGGCGAATTCGGCCGATTTTTACGGCGGCGTGCTGCGGGTCAAGTCTCCTTCGACCTGGCTGATATTCGAACGCGGGATGCGCGACACCAGCGGCGTCAGCGCACTGGAACAGGCACGCGGCACTCAGTAATCCGTGCCAGCCGGTGGCGGCAGCAGGCGCGTGACAAGCCGGTCGCGCGCGGCGGGCAGCGGCCGCCCCACCAGTTCGGCGGCAATTCGGCTGCGCAGGAAGTGACCGGTAATGGCCAGGCCCTGCGTCAGCCCCCGCGCCCGGCCTTCGGGCCGGTCGTCGCCCGTCCGGCCCAGAAGCGGCGGCAGCGGCAACAACCGGTCGGCCCATTCCCCCGCGCCGGCAAGGCTGACCGCGCGGCCCGAACGCGGGCTGACATAGGCCAGCCCCTCGGTCGCGCCGGTGACCGCGCAGGATGACAGGTCCAGCCCGAAACCCATCTCGTCAAGCAGCCGCATCTCCCATTGCAGATAGGCGACGCCCCAGTCAGAGCCGGTTTCGATCGCGTCCAGCAGCGCCTCGGTCCGGAAGAAGAGATCGGGATGGGGATCGCGTTCGGGCAGCGCGAAGACCAGCAGCGCGCAGATCGCGTTCAGGCCGGCCAGCGCCAGCGGATCGCCCATGATCCCCGCGCGCAGCCGCACCGGCTCGACCGCGAAATGGCCAAGCTGATCGTCCCGGCGTGCCCGCCAGCGCAGATCCAGCCGCGCCCCCGGCTGCAGCATCGCCGCGCGCGTGCGCGAGACGCCGCCGGGCACAAGACCCGCGTGCCGACCATGCCGCGCCGTCAACACGTCAAGGATCACCGCGGATTCGCCATGCGGCCTGCGCGCCAGCACCGTGCCCTCGGCTTGCCATTCCATCGCCCCGTGTCAGCCGGGCTGCGGCAGGGTCAGCCCGCCATCTTCGGCCAGCGGCCAGAACGGATTTGTCGCGATTTCCCAGACATGGCCGTCGGGATCGGCGAAATAGCCGGAATAGCCGCCCCAGAACACCTTTTCGGGCATTTTCAGGCAGCCCGCCCCGGCTGCAAGCGCGGCCTGAAAGACCGTATCCGTTTCCGCGTCATTACTGCAATTCTGCGCCAGCGTGATCGCGCCGGTTCCCAGATCCGCATCGGGGCGGCCCTGATCGGCGGCAAGGTCGGAGCGTCCGAACAGCGCCAGAACCGCGCCATTCATCTGAAAGAACAGGACGCCCTCTTGCGAGGCCGGATGCGGCGTCCAGCCCCAATCGGCATAAAAGGCCGCCGACCGGTCCAGATCGGTCACGCCAAGCGTGATCAGGGTGACGCGCTGTCGGGGTAAGGTCATGGCTCTCTCGCTTGGACAAGGTATCAGGCTGTCACGGCGCCGGCGCATCGGCAAGACCCAGGGCAAGGCCGCGTGCAGGCGGCGCAAGACGATTTCAGACGCCTCGCAACCGCGCGCGCCGCCTGTCGCCCGCCTCGCGCAGCAGCGACAGGGTATAGACCGCAAGCGCGATCCAGATCATCGGGAAGGCAATCATGCGCGCGATGCCAAAGGATTCCCCGAACAGCAGGACCGCGACAAGAAAGATCATCGTCGGCGTGATGTATTGCAGGATACCGATGGTGGACAGGCGCAGCAGCTTGGCGCCGTTGGCATAAAACAGCAGCGGGATGGCGGTGACCGGACCGCAGCCCAGCAAAAGCAACATGTCAAGGCCCGTGCCGGTGCCGAAGAACGCCCCGCCTTGCGCGGATCGCCAGACCAGCCAGGCCAGGGCAAGCGGGCTCAGCAACAGAACCTCCAGCGTGAAGCCCTGATTGGGACCCAGCGGCAGGCTTTTCTTGCAATAGGCGTAAAGGCCCCAGCTGAGTGTCAGCACCACCGCCGTCAGTGGCAGCCGCCCGGCTTTCATGCTCAGGACCACGACCGCGGCGAAAGCCAGCCCGATCGCGATCCATTTCAGCCGGTTCAACCGTTCGCCCAGCAGCGCCGCGCCAAGCGCGACGCTGAAAAGCGGATTGATGTAATAGCCAAGCGCCGCGTCAAGGGCATGACCGTTTCCCACCGCCCAGACATAGGTCAGCCAGTTGATCGAGATCAGGACAGCCGTCACCCCGGCCATTGCCAGCAGACGCGGATCGCGCAGCGCCACGCCCAGATCCCCGGTGCGGCGCTGCCAGATCAGCACCGCGGCCGCAATGGGCAGGGACCACAGGATCCGATGCGCGATCACGTCGATCGCGGGCAGATGCGCCAGCGCCTTCATGTAGATCGGCAGCAGGCCCCAGCTCAGATAGGCGGCCAGCGCATAGGTGAAGCCTTGCGGCGAATCGATGTTCGAGGATCTGCCCATGCGAATTGCATATGCTGCAGATCGCGGTAACGCCAGACGGGACCGCGAGGCGGCCCGGTTGCGGACCCGGCAAGGCACAGGCGCGAGGGCGTCAGTCCAGCCCGACCTCGTCCAGCAGGGTTCTTCCATCGCGGCTTTCGATTTCGATCACCCACAGATCGGGATCGAAACCGCGCTGGCGGCGGATGGTCTCGTCTATCCGGGCCTCGGGCCCCTCGCCGGTCAACTGCCAGGGCCGGGTATCGGTGTCGAAGTCCCATTCGCGGGCGTAAAGCCGGGCGCTGCCATCCGGACGGACGCATTTGACCAGCACCGCGCCGGCGGTGTCATCGCCATGGGCGATCACATAGGCGGGGATGTTCGCCAGCCCCAGCCGCGCCAGATAGGCGGATACCCAGATCCCCGCCGCAAGCCTGGGCTCGGGCATCAGCGGCCCGGATCGCCGTCGCGAAAATCGAGGCCCATCTCGCCATAGCGTTCAGCCTCGTCCTGCCAGTTCTCGCGGACGCGGACCTGCAGGAACAGGTGAACCCGGCGATCCATGAATTCCTCCATCTCGGCGCGGGCCGCCTGACCGACCGCCTTGATCGTCTCGCCACGCTTGCCCAGAACGATGCCCTTGTGTCCCTGCCGGGCGACATAGATCACCTGATCGACCCGCGCGCTGCCGTCCTTCTTCTCCTCCCAGCCCTCGGTCTCGACCGTCAACTGATAGGGAATTTCCTCGTGCAGGCGCAGGGTCAGCTTTTCGCGCGTGATCTCGGCCGCGATCATGCGCATCGGCAGATCGGCGATCTGGTCCTCGGGATAGAGCCACGGTCCGGCAGGCAGGGTCGTGGCCAGCCAGTCGCGAAGATCGTCGCAGCCATGTCCCCTTTCGGCCGAGATCATGAAGGTTCGTTCAAAGCCGAATTCCGCGTTCAGCCGCTGCGACAGGGCCAGCAGCGCCTCGGCCTTGACCCGGTCGATCTTGTTGATGATCAGTGCGACCGGCGTCCTGACCTCAAGCGCCTTCAGGTTGTCGATGATCGCCTGCGTACCCTCGGTCAGGCCGCGATGAGCCTCGACCAGCAACAGGATGATGTCGGCATCGGCGGCCCCGCCCCAGGCGGCGGCGATCATGGAACGGTCCAGCCTGCGGCGCGGACGGAAGATGCCCGGCGTGTCCACGAAGACGATCTGGGCGGCGCCGGCGACGGCGATGCCGCGGATGCGCGCGCGGGTGGTCTGGACCTTGTGGGTCACGATGCTGACCTTGGCGCCGACCATGCGGTTCAGCAGCGTGGACTTGCCGGCATTGGGCTCGCCGATCAGGGCGACGAAACCCGCGCGCGTGATGGGATCTGTCATCAGCGGTCCTCCAGCCTGGCAAGCAGGGCCTGGGCCGCGGCCTGTTCCACGCTGCGTTTGGTTCCCACACCCTGCGCCTGTGCCTCGCGACCATCGGCCAGCCGCGCGGTCACGTGAAAGACCGGCGCGTGATCGGGACCGCTGCGCGCGGTCTGTTCATAGACGGGCGGCGGCATCCCGTTGGCCTGCGCCCATTCCTGCAGCGCGGTCTTGGCGTCGCGGGGATCGTCTTCCAGCGTGTCCAGCCGGTCCCGCCACAGGATCAGGACCACCTGCCGCGCGGCATCGAAACCCGCATCCAGATAGATCGCGGCGATCACCGCCTCCATCGCGTCGGCCAGCAGGGCCTCCTTGCGGCGGCCGCCCGACATCATCTCGGACCGGCCCAGTTTCAGCACCTCGCCCAGCCCGATCCGACGCGCGATGGCGGCGCAGGTCTCGCCCCGCACCAGCGCGTTGTAGCGCGGCGCGAGCTGGCCCTCGGTGGCGGCCGGATCGGCCTGAAACAGCGCCTCGGCCATCACCAGGCCCAGCACCCGGTCGCCCAGAAATTCCAGCCGCTGGTTGTCGGGCCGCGTCGCCGTGGCGATCGAGCCATGGGTCAGCGCGCGCACCAGCAATTCGGGACGCGCGAAATCATGGCCCAGCCGGGTCATGAAACCCACGATATCGGCGCCCGGTCTCAATCGACCGCCTTGAAGAACCGGTCCGGGCGCCAGGTCCAGAAATACAGAAGCGAGCGTCCGGCCGAGGAGAACATGATCCGATCGGCACGACCGATCAGGAATTCGGCCGGCACGAAACCCAGTCCGCCGACCTCCTGGGGAAAGCGCGAATCCTCGGAATTGTCGCGGTTGTCGCCCATGAAGAAATACTGCCCCTCGGGAACGGTGAAGGTGGGTGTGTCGTCGGCCACCCAACCATCGACGATGTTCAGGATGTCGTGACTGACACCATTGGGCAGGGTTTCGGTAAAGCGTTCCTTGACGCATTCGCCGCCCTCGGGGACCGGATCGTTGGTGCAACGCGGGATCAGGCCCTGCGGGCCCTGCTGTTCCTTGATCTCGATGAAATCGTCCTGACGCTGAAGCGGCACCTCCGCGCCGTTCAGCCACAGGCGACCGCCACGGACCTGCACCGTATCGCCCGGCAGACCGATCACGCGCTTGATGAAATCGACGCCACGCGTGGGATGGCGAAAGACGACGACATCGCCGCGTTCGGGTTCCGAGCCCATGATCCGGCCATCGATCGGGCATAGCGAGAAGGGACAGGAATACCGGGAATAGCCATAGGCCATCTTGTTGACGAACAGGAAGTCGCCGATCAGCAGCGTGTCCTTCATGCTGCCCGAGGGGATCCAGAAAGGCTGAAAGAACAAGGTCCGGAAGATGCCCGCGATCAGAAGCGCCCAGAAGATCGTCTTGACCGTCTCCCAGATGCCTTCCTTCTTCTTGCCCGCCGCGCTGTCGGCCATGATGTCGTCCCCTGTCCTGTCGTGGCACGGCGGCCGCGTTCGGCTGCGTTGATGGTCCGCCGCAGGGGGCAAAGTCAAGCGATAGACGGGCTTTGCGGCCGCGCCTCGATCACCACGAAGGCCTGCGCCCAGGGGTGATCGTCGGTCAGCGTGACATGGACGATGGCGGTATGGCCGGGGGGCGTCATCCGCGCCAGCCTGTCGGCCGCCCAGCCGGTCAGTTCCATGACGGGCTGGCCGCTGCGCAGGTTGCTGACCGCCATGTCTCGCCAGCTGATCCCCATCGCAAGCCCGGTGCCAAGCGCCTTGGAACACGCCTCTTTCGCGGCCCAGCGTTTGGCCAGCGTCCCGGCATCGTCCTTGCGTCTGGCCGCCTTGGCCAGTTCGACGGGGGTGAAGACCCGGTTGCGAAAGCGGTCGCCGAACCGGTCCAGCGTGTTCCGGATCCGTTCGATATTCGCCAGATCGGTGCCGATCCCCAGGATCATGCGCCTGAAATCCGCGGCGGGACAACGGGTATTTGGACAACGGAGAAACGCACGATGATCACTTGAAACCCTGCGTCGCGATCGCGCCGGTCTGCCGGTTGACGGTGACGGAAAGCCGGAACCAGCCATCATCGGCACCGGTTTCACCATCGACCGGATAGTGGCGCGCGGGCAGCGTGATGGTCAGACCGCGCGCCGGGTCATAGCTGGCCTGATGCCGGGCGAAATCCATGTCGTAGAAGCCCAGACCGTTCTCGAGACCGACAATCAGGCATCGGCGCAGGCCCAATTCGTCGCGCGGCGGGCTGACGACCAGCAGACGCAGCGCGCCGCCTTCCGGTTCGACCATGTCCAGCAGGGCGATGCGGACCTGGCCGTCGGCATAGGTGGCGGTGTTCTTCTGCCAGGGTTCGGCGATGGTATCGACGCGGGCGGTGTCGTCACAGGGTCTGACGGTCACGGGGCCGTCCCGGGCAAGCGCGGGCGCGGCGGCAAGCAGGGTCAGGACGACGGCGTGGCGGATCATCCCCTTGCCTCCTCCATATGGCGGCGCATTTCGCGGATCGCGGGGCCAAGACCGGTAAACACCGATTCGGCGATCAGGAAATGGCCGATGTTCAGTTCGGCGATCTGTGGCAGGGCGGCGATGGGACCGACCGTGTCGAAGGTCAGGCCGTGGCCGGCATGGACCTCCAGCCCCAGGCTGGCGGCAAGGCGGGCGCCCTCGGCCAGACCGGACAATTCGGCATCGCGTTCGGCGGTCCGGCCTTCGGTGTCGTGATCGCAATAAGCGCCGGTATGCAGTTCCACCACCGACGCGCCGATGCGGGCGGCGGCTTCGATCTGGGCGGCGTCATGGCCAATGAACAGCGACACACGGCAGCCCGCCTCTCGCAGCGGCGCAATGAAATCGCCGATCGCATTGTCGTTGCCGGCCACGTCCAGACCGCCTTCGGTCGTGCGCTCCTGGCGCTTTTCGGGAACCAGGCAGACAGCATGGGGACGATGACGCAGAGCGATCGCCTGCATCTCGGGCGTCGCGGCCATTTCCAGGTTCAGCGGCAGGGTCAGGTGTTCCATCAGCGCATCGATGTCGCGGTCGCTGATATGGCGGCGATCCTCGCGCAGGTGGGCGGTAATCCCGTCGGCCCCGGCCTCTTGCGCGATTCGGGCCGCACGCAGCGGATCAGGCCAGGGCGTGCCGCGCGCATTGCGGATGGTGGCGACGTGGTCGATATTGACGCCGAGACGCAGCATGTCGATCTTTCCCCTGTTGCTGGCCCTATCCTATCCGGGCGCGGGCCGCGGTGCCAGTTCCGAGACCACCGCCCACCAGCCATGCTGTTTCAACGTTTCCACGGATGCGCGCGCGCGCGCCACGCTGTCGAAAAGACCGAAACAGGTCGCGCCGGAACCCGACATGCGGGTGAAGGCCGCGCCGGTCGCATCGAGGGTCCGCAGGACCGTGCCGATCACCGGCGCGATGGTCCGGGCCGGCGTTTCCAGATCGTTGCGGGTGCCGCGCAGCCAGCCGATCAGCGCCGCCCTGTCGGCGAAGGCGGGGATGGGCGGCAAGGGGGAATTCTCGCGGCAGGTCAGCGCCGAAAAGACCTGCGGCGTGGCCACGGGAAAGCCCGGATTGACCAGCACCAGCGGCACCGGCGGCAAGGCGGGCAGCGGCGTCACCTTCTCGCCGATCCCGGCCATGCGGGCAGGGACCGAAGCGATGCAGACCGGTACATCAGCGCCCAGCCGCCAGGGATCGGCCGGCAGCGGATGGCCCATCCGGGCAAGCCCGCGCAGGACCGCAGCCGCATCGGCCGAGCCGCCGCCGACACCGGAGGCGACCGGCAGAATCTTGGTCAGCGTGATCTGTGCCGCGCCGCCTGCCAGACGGGCCGCGTCAAGGCACAGGTTGTTGCCGGCCGACAGGTCGTCCGCGAAGGGACCGTCGATCTTCAGCGACAGAGGCCCCGGCATCAGCGCGATGCGATCGCCGATATCGGCGAAGGCGACCAGCGAATCCAGCAGGTGATAGCCGTCTTCGCGCCGGCCGGTGACATGCAGGGCAAGGTTCAGCTTGGCCCGCGCGGCCTCGAAGATCATGCTATCGGCTGGCGGCTTCGGCCTGCGGCACGGGGGTCTCGTTCTCGCCGGTCCTGGCCTCGTCGCGCAGCACTGCGTCCAGCCCGCGATCCAGCTTGGCCCGGATCCGGTCGGGATCGACATCTCCGGTCTCGGTCGGTTTCAGCGACAGCGCGCGCTGCCACTGGATCTCGGCCTCGCGATGGCGGCCCACCATCCAGTAGATATCGCCCAGATGATCGTTCACCAGCGGGTCCGAGGCCATCGAGCCCACGGCCTCTTCCATCGGCGCGACCGCCTCGTCATAGCGGCCCAGCCGGTAATAGGCCCAGGCCAGAGAATCGAGGATGTATCCGTCGCCCGGCGACAATTCGGCGGCCTTCTGGATCATGTCCAGTCCGCGATCCAGGTTCTCGTTCCGGTCGATCCAGGAATAGCCGAGATAATTCAGCAAGCTGGCCTGGTCGGGATTGATCTCGATGGCTGCAAGCAGATCGGCCTCGGCGCGGTCGAACTGCTTCGATCGTTCCAGCGCGATGCCACGCGCGTAAAGCGGGAACCAGCGTGCCTCGTCAGGGCCATCCTTCAGCAGCGCCAGCGCCTTGTCATAGGCCGGCACTGCCTGGGCGAACCTTTCCTGCTGACGCAGAAGATCGCCAAGCGCGATCCAGCCCTGCGGCAGATCGGGATAGGCGGCGGTCAAGGACAGCGCGGCCTTTTCGGCCTCGTCCTCGCGATCGGCGCGGGACAGTGCGTCGATCCGGGCCAGTTCCGCGACCGGGCGCATCTGCCCCATCCGGCGCAGCGCCTCGAATTCGGGTTCCGCCAGATCGAATTGCTCGCGCTCCTGCAAAAGCTGTGCCGTCACCAGCCGCGCCTCGGCATTGTCGGGCGCAAGCCAACTGGCCAGCCGCGCATGGATCAGCGACAGCGGCTCGGGTTCTGGGCTGCTGGCCAGCGCGGTTGCGAAGGTCAGGAAAATCTGCGCGATCCCGTCGGCAGGCGCCTTGACCACATCGAAGGGAACCGGCTTGCCCGTGGCCAGCCGGTCGCGCAGGGCCAGCAATTGCGGTTCGGCCTCGATATTGGGGATATCGTCCAGCATCGCCACTGCCTCGTCGCGGCGTTCCAGTTGCGCCAGAATCTGGGCCCGCGCGACGATTCCCGGCAAATGCCCGCCAGTCGCCGGTTCCGCCAGCAGCGTCTCGGCGCCCTCGTAGTCGCCGACAAGCGCGCGGGCCAGCGCAAGCTGGTAGTTCACCACCGGGCCGACGCCGGGAAGCTTGGCGAGGTCTTCGAAGGCGGTCAGCGCGTCCTGCGCCTTGCCGTCGCCCAGCAGCGCCCAGGCCCGCACCAGCCCGTCCATAAGGCGATTGCCGTCGTCGGTCTTGCCGCCCGGAGCGATCGCCTCGACAAGGCCGGCCCAGTCGCCATCCCTGACCATCTTCGCCTGCACAAGCAGAGCCGAGAGCTCGGTCGGCTGGCCATCGCCGCGCATCCGGTCGGCCAGTTCCACCGCCCGGTCGATCTCGCCGGCCGAGACCATCGCCAGAAGCGCGTTGTCCTGCAGATAGCTGTCGCCCGGATCATGCGCCACAGCCTGAAAATAATAGCGCGCGGCGGCCTTGAAATCATTTTCGACCGTCGCCAGCCGCGCCGCCAAATAGGGGCCTGCCAGACCCATGGTCAGAGGTGCGGGTGCGCGGCCCCCGGCGGCATCTGCCTGGGCCGGTTCAGCCGCGGGCAGGGAATCGACGGGCGGCTGCGGCAGGGTTTCGACAGGCGTCTGGGCCTGGACCGGGCGCGGTTCGGGCCGCCCCTGCGCGACGGCGGAAACCGCAGGCAGGGTCGCGGCGCTCAGCGCGGCGATCAGGGCAAGGTTCAAGCGGGTCTGGGTCACGGCGTCGATCCCGTTCATCACGAAGGCGTTTGGCGGACCCTAAACGCGGCGTCCGGCCGGGGCAATCGCTGCGCCCCGGCCCACGATCACATATTCGGGTAATTCGGCCCGTCGCCGCCCTGCGGCGTGGTCCAGACGATGTTCTGCGAGGGATCCTTGATGTCGCAGGTCTTGCAATGGACGCAGTTCTGGAAGTTGATCTGGAAGCGTGGCTTGCCGCCTTCCTCGATCACCTCATAGACCCCCGCCGGGCAGTAGCGCTGCGCCGGTTCGGCATAGTCCGGCAGGTTCACGTCGATCGGGACCGAGGGGTCCTTCAGCTTGAGATGGTTGGGCTGGCTTTCCTCGTGATTGGTAAAGGAAAAAGCCACGTTGGTCAGCCGGTCGAAGGACAATTTTCCGTCGGGGCGAGGATAGTCGATCGGCTTGAAATCCCCGGCCTTGCCGGTCGCCTGCGCATCGGTCTTGCCATGTTTCCAGGTGCCCAGCGGGTTTCGGCCGGTCAGATTCGCCACCCACATGTCGAAACCGCCAAGCACGAGGCTGGGCCAAAGCCCCAGGCGGGACCAGATCGGCTTGACGTTGCGGACCTTCTTCAGATCCCTTGCGATGGCGCCGCCGCGCACCGCCGCGTCATAGGTTTCCAGCCGGTCGCCCTCGCGGCCCGCCTTGAGCGCGGCGGCCGCGGCCTCGGCCGCCTCGATCCCGGAAATCATCGCGTTGTGATTGCCCTTGATGCGGGGCACGTTGACCATTCCCGCCGAACAGCCCAGCAGCACGCCGCCCGCGAAAGACAGTTGCGGCATGGACTGCCAGCCGCCCTCGCTGATCGCGCGCGCGCCGTAGGCGACGCGCTTGCCCCCCTCCAGCAGCTCAGCGACCATCGGATGATGCTTGAAACGCTGGAACTCGGCGTAGGGGTAGAGATAGGGGTTCTCGTAGTTCAGATGGACGACGAAGCCCACCAGAACCTGGTTGTTCTCGAAATGATAGATGAAGCTGCCGCCGCCGGCGTTCCTGCCCAGCGGCCAGCCCATCGTGTGCACGACCCGGCCCTTCTTGAACTTCTCGGGCGAAACCTCCCAGATTTCCTTCATGCCCAGGCCGTATTTCTGCGGCTCGTGGCCGGCCGACAGGTTCAACCTGCCCATGATCTGCTTGGCAAGGCTGCCGCGCACGCCCTCGGCGATGAAGACATACCTGCCGTGCAGTTCCATCCCGGGCTCGTATTGAGGGCCCGGCGTGCCGTCCGCGTTCAACCCCATCTCGCCGGCAACGACACCCTTCACCCGCTCTCCATCCCAGACGACCTCGCTGGCGGCCATGCCGGGAAAGATCTCGACGCCCAGTTCCTCGGCCTGCTGGGCCAGCCAGCGGCAGACATTGCCCATGCTGACGATGTAGTTGCCGTGATTGTTCATCAGCGGCGGCATCGGCCAGTTCGGCACCCGGATCCCGCCCGCCTCGCCCAGCACGTAGAAATTGTCATCGGTAACCTCGGTGTCGACCGGTGCCCCCTTGTCGCGCCAGTCGGGGATCAGCCGGTCCAGTCCCGATGGATCCAGCACCGCGCCCGACAGGATATGGGCGCCCACCTCGCTGCCCTTTTCCAGCACGACGACCTGCAGTTCGGGGTCGATCTGCTTCAGCCGGATGGCCGCCGACAGCCCGGCCGGGCCCGCGCCCACGATCACGACGTCATATTCCATCGATTCGCGTTCGACCGTGCTGTCATTCGTCATGGCTGCCGCTCTTTCCTTGCGTATGGCTGGCAGAACACCTAACGCGCGGGGCCCGCAGGGGCAATCGTGACGCCACGCGCAAAGGCCGTATTCCGCCGCCCTTGCGCAAGGCGGGCTTGCAAATGGCGCGGAATTGGGTTCACGATGCGGCACGCACAGGATTTGACGCGCCCCCGGCCATCCCCAATGGCGGGGGCGTTCGATTAGCGTGACCGCGATAACCGCATACCCGCGAAGGATTGGGCAGCGATGGACAAGATACCGATGACCCGCAGCGGCTTTCAGTCACTGGAAGCAGAGCTGACAGAGCTGAAATCGAAGGAACGGCCCGCCATCATCCGGCAGATCGCCGAGGCGCGCGAACATGGCGACCTGTCCGAGAACGCCGAATATCACGCCGCCCGCGAAAAGCAGGGCTTCATCGAGGGCCGCATCAAGGAACTGGAATCGATCCTGTCGCGGTCCGAAGTGATCGATCCCGCGAAACTGTCCGGCTCGGTCAAGTTCGGCGCAACGGTGGACCTGATCGACGAGGATACCGAGGAAGAGCGCACCTACCAGATCGTCGGCGAGGCCGAGGCCGATATCGAGCGCGGCCTGCTGAACCTGCGATCGCCGCTGGCGCGCGCGCTGATCGGCAAGGACGAGGGCGACAGCGTCGATGTCACCACCCCCGGCGGCGTGCGCAGCTACGAGATCGTGGCGATCCGCTTCGAGTAGGTCCCATGTCGCTGGTCGCCAAAATCGCATCCCTGACCCAGAGGGACGCCCTGACGCGCCTCGGCATCGCGCTGAGCGTCGCGTGGCTGTTCCTGATTGCCTTGTTCTGGGTGCTGGCGCCAGGCGGCGATGGCGCGGCCGGGGGCGTGGGACGGCTGGTCGCGGCGGCGGGCGCAATCCTGCCGCTGGCGCTGATCTGGATGGCCGTGACGCTGGCGCGGTCGATCGCGATCCTGCGGGCCGAGGCCGAAGACCTGCGCGAGCGTCTGACCCAGCTGCGCGAGATGGCTGCGACACGCGGCGCGCCGCCACAATCGCGTCGGCCGGCCGCGACCGGCGACATCGCTTCGGGCACAAGCGTGGTTGCCGCGCCCGCCGGGCTGCCCGCACCGGTTTCCGCGACCGGCCCGGCGACAAGAGCCGCGGGCGCGGTGACGACCGCGGCGCCGCCGCCTCGGCCCGCTGATACGCGGCAGGCGGCGCTGCGCTTTGACGCCCCCGAATCGGTTTCCGTCCCGTCACGGACGCTGATCCGGGCGCTGGATTTTCCAAACGGACCCGAGGATACCGAGGCCATCGCGGCCCTGCGCACGGCGCTGAAGGACCACGACAATTCACGGCTGCTGCGCGCGGCGCAGGATGTGGTGACGCTGCTGGCCGGACAGGATCTGTATATGGACGACCTGCAGCCGTCGCCCCCGGATCCGGCCGTCTGGCGCCGATTTGCCGAAGGCGCGCGGGGCGGCAACGCCGCGTCCCTGGGTGGCATCCATGACCAGTCCGCCTTGCAGATCGTATCTGGGATCCTGCGCGGAGACGAGATTTTCCGCGACGCCGCGCATCATTTCCTGCGCCAGTTCGACACCGCCATCAGCCGCCTGGTGCCACAGCTCGATGATGCCGAAATCGAGGTTCTGGCCCAGACCCGCTCGGCCCGGGCCTTCATGCTGCTGGGGCGTGTGGCGGGTATCTTCGACTGAAATCGGCCGGCCGCATACGCGTGCGGCAAAGTCGGCCGCGCTTGCGTCCCGCGACCAAAGGGGGCCTCGCCGGCCCCCTCTTGGCCTGCGGCCAATTCACCCCCGCAGGTATTTGCAAAGAGCGCGAGGGGCGCCGGGCGCCGCGGCGGCATTGGGGTAAAAGCCGGTCGAGGACGCTGGTTCAGTCACGTGTCCCGCCTCAGTGATCGCCCTCCGCGTGGTCGCGGTCGATCACGAAACGCCGGTCGCAATAGCCGCAATCGACATAGCCCTGATCGGGCGAGATCGCCAGCCAGACCCGGGGATGGCCAAGCCCGGCGGCATCATCGCCGTCGCAGGCCACCTTCCAGGTCGTCACGACCACCTCTTCCGGAGCCGGCATAAGGACCGCATCGGGTTCCTGTCCCGTGGACAGCGGATTCTCGGGGGTCACATGCTGGGTCATGGCTGGCCTTCTTGTGGCGGCTTGGATGATCTGGTCTAACCTCATTACCGCAGCGCCGCCTGCCTTCGCAAGCACCGCAAGGACCGATCCATGCCCAACGCCATCGATATCGCCGGTCTGCGCAAGACCTATGCCGCCCAAGGCAACGCGCCCGCGAAGGAGGCGCTGAAGGGCATCGACCTTGCCATCCCGTCGGGCAGCATCTTCGGCCTGCTGGGGCCGAACGGGGCCGGCAAGTCCACCCTGATCAACATCCTCGCGGGTCTGGTCAACAAGAGCGCCGGCAAGGTCGGCATCTGGGGTTTCGATCAGGATGTGAACCCGCGCCAGTCCCGCGCCGCGATCGGGGTCATGCCACAGGAACTGAACATGGACCCGTTCTTCAGCCCCCGCGCCAGCCTGGAGGTGCAGGCGGGTCTTTACGGGGTGCCGAAATCCGAACGCTGGACAGACGAATTGCTGGATCTCGTCGGGCTGAGGGACCAGGCCAATGCCTATGCGCGCAATCTTTCGGGCGGGATGCGCCGGCGGCTGCTGCTTGCCAAGGCGCTGGTCCACCGCCCGCAGATCCTGGTCCTGGACGAACCCACGGCAGGCGTGGACATCACCCTGCGCGAAATGCTGTGGCAGAATGTCCGCCGCCTGAACGAGGCCGGCATGACCGTCATCCTGACCACGCATTATCTGGAAGAGGCCGAGCAGATGTGTGACGAGATCGCGATCATCAACCATGGCGAACTGATTGTCCGCCAGGGCACCCGCGAATTGCTGGCGCGCACGGATGGCAAGACGCTGGTGATCGATGCCGGCGGACGGATCGAGATCCCGCCCCTGCCCGAAGGCGCAAGCGCCGAATGGCGGGCAGACGGGCGGCTGGCGATCAGCTATCCGCCCTCGCGGATCCGGGCCGATCAGTTGCTGGACGCGCTGCGCGGAGCGGGCGTGCCGATCATCGACGTGGCCAGCGAACAGCCCGATCTGGAAGATGTCTTCGTCGAGATGACACGCGGCTGAAATTCAGTCCCGCAGGCTGAGCATCGGTCCCATCATCCGGCCGCCCATGATATGGAGGTGGAAATGCGCCACCTCCTGCACGCCATGTGCCCCGGCATTGGTGATGGCGCGAAAGCCCTGGTTGCCGGCTTCCAGGCCCAGCCCCTCGATGGCCACCACCTCGGCGCAAAGGCGCATGAAACCGGTGATCTCGGCTTCCGTGCCATGGGCCGCGAAATCCTCGAAACTGACATACCTGCCCTTGGGGATCACCAGCACATGCGAGGGTGCCTTGGGCGCGATGTCGCGAAACGCCAAGGCGTGATCGTTCTCGGCCACGGTATCGTTCGGAATCTCGCCGCGCAGGATTCTTGCGAAGATGTTGTCGTCGTCATAGGCACGTGGCATGGCAATCCCTTTCTCGGCACGGGGCGCGCAGGCCCCTGGCTGGCGGCATCCTGTCAGGACGTGGCACGCTTCACAATGCCCCGCCGCCCGGCTCAGCGCAGATCCAGATGCGCGATCAGGGCGGCGCCGGCTGCCCGGTCGATGTCCAGGAAACCGGCAATGGCGGCGGCGTTTTCATCCGCGCCCTGGTCGTTCGACAGCACCTGAAACCTCTCGAATCCCATGTCGCGCACCTGCTCGGCCTCGTGGATCAGGTCGTCGCGGACGATGGGCAGCAGACGATCGACAAGGTCGGGCGGGGTCAAGCCGCCGATCAGGCCGATGCGCTGCATGTGACCGCGCATGTAGTCGTCGTCCAGATCGCTTTCGATGAACAGAATCCGCGTCTCGGCGCGGTCGCCCGCGAAATCGCTGATCAGCGACACCGCCGAGGGGTCGATGCACAGCACCAGCCTGCGGCTGCCGAACTCCTCGAACAACAGGCGCAGCAAGGCGCGGCGGTGATGCTGACGCTTGGACAGGGTGGAGGCGATGCCGCCCAGATCGGGCAGGTTCGCCTGCAATTCGTTGAACATGTAGTCGACCGCGGGAATCGTCCCCGCGTCTCGGATCCGGCGAGCCAGTTCCTTGGCGACGTGCCAGCGTTTCGCCACGATCACGTGAATCACATGGCTGCGCCCCAGCGATCCGTCGGTTTCCCAGAAGCGCGGCGCAAAGCGCCGGCCCACGCGCCCCCTGCCGGTCAGAAAGGCGAACAGCCGCCGCCCCTCGTTCGAAATGGCGAAATCCTGACCCTCGGTCCGCCACAGCGCGCCAAGCCTGTCGCGAAGCTCGATCGCCTCGGCGCTGATCTTGCGAGCAAACAGATAGCCCTGCCGGGTCAGCAGATCGTAGTGGTCGTTGTAGAAGGTCGCGGGCATCCCGTAATCGGTGAACATCAGGAATGTCGGCGACTGGCTGCGCCGCTGGTCGCGGGGCACGACATGGGCCACGAGCGTCTGGAAGAACGTCTCGTCGGGGATCCATGTCGTGCGAAAGAAGCGCACAAGATCGGGGCGGGCTTTTAGCAGCGCCAGAACCCCTTCGACCGTCTGCCGCCTGAGACACCACCATTGCGAGCCGATCATGACCTGGATGCCGCGCGGCACGGGCCGCTCCAACCCCAGGCGCTGCTGCAACGCCATCGCGGCATAGAACAGCCGCTTGTGCCTGCGTTCGTTGAACCAGTGGCGATAGATCAGCCGCTCCTTGCGGATCCCGGTCTTGATCCAGCCACCGTCGAAGAAATCGACCGCCTCGATATAATCGCAATCGACCCGGTCCAGGAAATCATGCGTGTATTGGGCCGATTTGATCGGCATGCAGTCACCCGACAGCATGTAGAAATGCGTGGCCAGCGGAAAGCGGTGTTCGGCCAGGCGCAAGGCCTCCAGCGAGGCCGCGACCAGCGACCATTCGCCCCAGCCGCACCGGTGCCGGCGCCGGGGGAAGGCGATGCCCGGTTCGTCCTTCAGCGCCTCGCGGATGGCGCGGTAATCGGCCTCGGGGCTGCGACGGTCAAAATGAACGACCACGTAATCGCCGGTCTGCGACAGCCGGCGGGCCTGGGCGATAACGCCTGCGGGATCCTTGTGGGCAAGAAGGATGAAAGCGATCCGGGCCATGGGTCAGACAAGAAGATGGGATTGCAAGGTTTCGAAAGAACGGGAAAAAGTTGAAACTTGCCACGGCATTTGCTTTCTGTGTCTAAAGAATTCTGGCGCGCGGGCAAGCACCGCCTGCCCGAGCCGGGCAGGGGCTCGCGCGGTTCGCCCAGAAAACGGAGTGTCGCGCGATGGGATTTCCCGGCGTCTGGATGACCGAGACCGGAAGCATGGTCTATCGCGTGGTGCCGAAATGCGCCTGTTCCAGCATCGGCCAGATCATGTTCTTTTCCGATCACGGGCGATTTTTCGACGGCGATATCCACGATGCAACCGAAGGCATCGCCAAGTGGTCTCAGGAACATAGCCAGGACCGCATTTCAGGGGCAGTCCGCGACCACAGTGCCCTGACATTTACTTGCGTGCGCAATCCCTATGGCCGCATCCTGTCATCGTTCTTCGACAAGATCGCGGGCATCCAGCGCAACGGCAAACGCTATCGCGGCAATCTGGTGCCGCAGCTGATGCAGCGATACGGAGTGACCGTCGGCAGCCCCGAGGACGGGTTCGACTTTGACCAGATCGCCAGCTTTCGGCGTTTTCTTCTGTTTGCGCGCGACACGATCCGCTGGCGGCGCCCGATGGATCCCGACATCCACTGGTCGGCGATGTCTTCGCATATCTCGACCTTCATCGTGAATGGCGGCAGCTATGACCGGATCTTCTTTACCGAACGGTTCGACGAGGGAATGCAGAAGGTTCTGGATGGCTGCGAAACGCCGGTGCAGGTCGATCTGGCCAAGGTGCCGCGCTTCAACGAATCCGAAGGCCACGGCCCGAAAAGGGCGCACAGGATCAGCGATTATTTCGACGACCTGTCACGCCATCTGGTCTGGGAGATCTACAAAGACGATTTCGAGCTGTTCCGCTACGATTTCGACGACCCCGACAACAAGATGCCGCTGGGCGAGGTCAATCTGGCCGAGATCCACGCCAGGCTGGGCCGCTGACGGCAAGACGCGCGCCGACCCCGCGGGCGCGCGCCCTGACGTTCGCCGGCCTTATTCCAGATGGCTTTCCAGGAACCACAGATCCTTGTCGGCCGTGCGCGAGGCGGCAGTAAACAGATCGGCTGTATTGGCATCGCCCGCGTCGTCGGTCGCGCCGATCGCGGCGCGCAGCTTTTCACCATGGTCGCGCATCCGCTCGCAGATCGCCTTGATATGGTCCTGCGCCTTGGTCAGGTCGGTCGGATAGGGTTTCAGCGTCGCGTCCCTGGACACCGTTTCGGCGGTTCCGACAGCAACACCGTCCAGAATCTGCACGCGCTCGGCCATGGTGTCCACATGCTCCTGGTTGTTCGCATAGACCGTGTCCAGCAATTCGTGAACGGCAATGAAATTCGGACCCTTCACATTCCAATGCGCCTGCTTGATCGCCATGCCAAGCGCCAGCGCATCGGCCAGGCGCGCATTCAGTTCCGAGATCGAGGTCTTGCGGGCGTTGTCTTTCAGCCCCTTCAGATTGACGGCCATGATCGGCTCCTTTCGGTCATTCGTCTGAACAACATCGGCAAGGCGCGGAGGTTCCAAAACAGGCATGACGCCCGCTGCGGTGCACCCGGGCCGGCCTGCGAACGCCTCCAGGCCGGACGCGCAACGGAAAACGGCGCCGCCCCCGGGGGACAGACGCCGTTCAAGATCCGCGTGTCGGCGATCGGGCGGTTCAGACCGCACCCTTGATGAAGTTCACCGCATCGCCGACGGTCTGGATGGTCTCGGCGGCGTCGTCGGGGATCTCGATCCCGAATTCTTCCTCGAAAGCCATGACCAGTTCGACGGTATCGAGGCTATCGGCGCCCAGATCGTCGATGAACGAAGCGGATTCGACCACCTTGTCCTCTTCGACGCCCAGATGCTCGACCACGATCTTCTTCACGCGATCAGCGATATCGCTCATGTCACATCCTCATTCTCGCGGGCATCCGCCCAAAGTTTTACACAGGCAAAGGCCCGGTCCAGCACAGGGCGGTTTCCCTGCTGCTAAAGGCGGGCATATAGCACCCATGAGCCCCCATGCAACCGCTTTTCCATGGATTTCCGCGCCGCGTTGCAGCGCGGCACAGGCCGGCCAGAGCGGGCTCAGACCATCGCCATCCCGCCATTGACATGCAGCGTGGCGCCGGTGACGTAGCCGGCCTCGCGACTGGCCAGATACAGCACCGCGGCCGCGATCTCGTCCGGGGTACCCATCCGCCCGGCCGGGATATGGCTCAGCAGCTTGCCTTTCTGGGCTTCGTTCAACCTGCCGGTCATCGCCGTCTCGATGACGCCCGGCGCCACGCAGTTGACGGTGATGCCCCGGCTGGCCACCTCATAGGCAAGGCTTTTCGACATGCCGGCCAGCCCGGCCTTGGCGGCGGCATAGTTGCCCTGCCCCGGATTGCCGGTCTGCCCCGCAACCGAGGTGATGCTGACGATCCGCCCCCACCGCGCCTTCATCATCCCGCGCAGCACCGCGCGGCTCAGCCGGAAGACGCTGGTCAGGTTCACCTGCATGACCTGCTGCCATTCCTCGTCCGACATGCGCATCAACAGGTTGTCGCGCGTGATCCCGGCATTGTTGACTAGGATATCGACCGATCCCATCGCCTGGGCCGCCGCCTTGGGCAGGGCCGCGACGGCCTCCGGGTCCGACAGGTTGGCGGGCACCACGAAGGCCCGATCGCCCAGCCCGTCGGCCAACGCGCGCAGCGGTTCCTCGCGCGTGCCCGACAGCGCCACGTTCGCGCCGGCCGCGTGCAGGGCGGCAGCGATGGCTCCGCCCAGCCCGCCCGAGGCGCCCGTCACCAATGCATTCTTCCCGCTCAGATCGAACATTCCTGCCTCTTCTTCGTTGTTCAAATACCCGATCAGACCGGTCAGCCCCGCAGCGCGACGACATCGGCCGGAACGCCGATATTGCGCACGGTCGCGTCCCGCGCGATGCGCCGGATCATCCCCGACAGGGCCTTGCCCGCCCCGATCTCCCAGAATTCCGACACACCCGCCTCGGCCATGTTGGCGATCGATTCTCGCCAGCGGACGGTCCCTGTCACCTGTTCGACCAGCAGTCGCCGAATCGCGCCGGGCTCGATCACGGCTTCGGCGCGGACATTGGCGATCAGCGGTACGGCCGGCGGCTGGATATCGACCCCGGCCAGCGCATCGGCCATCACCGCAGCGGCCGGCTGCATCAGCATCGAGTGAAACGGGGCCGAGACCGGCAGCATCATCGCCCGCTTGGCCCCGGCCGCCTTCATCGCCTCGGCGGCACGCTCGACCGCCTCCTTGTGGCCGGAAATGACCACTTGCGCAGGGTCGTTGTCATTGGCGGCCTCGACCACCTCGTCGCCCGCGGCGTCGCGGGCGATCCGCTCAACCGTCTCGAAATCCAGCCCCAGGATCGCGGCCATCGCGCCCTGTCCCACGGGAACCGCCTCCTGCATCGCCTGTCCGCGCAGGCGCAGCAGGCGCGCGGTATCCTCCAGCGTCAGCGAGCCCGCCGCGCAAAGCGCCGAATATTCGCCCAGCGAGTGACCGGCCACAAAATTCGCGTCCTGGATGTTGATCCCCTCGGCCTCCAGCGCCCGGAAGGCCGCCATCGAGGTCGCCATCAGCGCGGGCTGGGCATTCTGGGTCAGGGTCAGGGTCTCGATATCGCCGTTCCAGATCAGGTCCGACAGCTTCTCGCCCAATGCCTCGTCCACCTGATCGAAGACATCGCGCGCGGCCGGATAGGTTTCGGCCAACTCGCGCCCCATCCCGATGGTCTGCGCCCCCTGGCCCGGAAAAACGAATGCGCGCATCGCGGCCCCCTGATCTGACAATCCCCGAAAGAGACTTAGCCTGCGGCGGCGGCAGCCGCAACTCGCGCCAGCAGCCCCGGGACAGGGGCGGCGCCGGGCCGCGGGTGCCGCGTCGCGGAATGATCGGCCCGGCGGCTGGTTCCCGAAAGGGAAAAAGGGGCCGCGAAGGCCCCTTTCCCGAGAGTGTTGAACGTCCGGCTGTTCAGCCGACCAGTTCCAACCCCGAGAAGAAGAAGGCGATCTCTTCCCTCGCGGTTTCCGGCGCGTCCGAGCCGTGGACCGAATTCTCGCCGACCGACAGGGCGAATTCCTTGCGGATCGTGCCTTCTTCTGCGTCGGCCGGGTTGGTGGCACCCATCACGTCGCGGTTCTTCGCGATGGCGTCTTCGCCTTCCAGGACCTGCACGACCACCGGCTCGGAGGCCATGAACTCGACCAGTTCACCATAGAAGGGGCGATCCTTGTGGACCTCGTAGAACTTGCCGGCCTGTTCGGGCGACAGCTTGATGCGCTTTTGCGCGATGATGCGCAGGCCGGCCTCCTCGAACCTGGCGTTGATCTTGCCGGTCAGGTTGCGCCGGGTCGCGTCGGGCTTGATGATCGAAAGGGTGCGTTCGATGGCCATGTCTGTTCTACCTTGTCTGATGGCAGGCGGCTGGGGCCCGCGGCAATGAATCCGCGTCCGGTTAGCAGGCTTGCCCGCGCCCGGCAAGGACCAGCGGCCATGCCGGCGCGGCGGCGGATCCGGCACTGTCGGGTGCGCCAAAACATGCTAGTCCTTGGCCCAGATCGTCACGCCACCGAAGGAACCCGGCATGAGCACAGAGCCGCGCGACAGACAGGATCCCGACCACAAGCCAAGCCTGTCGAGGCGCCACGACGTTCCCTTCGCCACCATCGTCGCGGTCCTGGCCCTCGTGCTGCTGCTGCTGGCGGCCTGGACCTGGTCCAGCGTGCTGCTGATGGGGTTTGCCGCGATTCTGGTCGCGATCGCGCTGCGCGCAGGCGCGGCGGTGCTGCACCGCAGCCTGGGCCTGGGCTTCAAGCCCGGTGTCCTGCTGACGGCCACGGCCTTCGTGGCCCTGTTCGCCGCGTTGTTCAGCGCCGTGGGTCCGGCCGTCTCGAAGCAATTCAGCCAGTTGCTGAGCAGCCTGCCCGATGCCTGGCAGCAGATCAGCGACTGGCTGGACCAGAGCAGCATCGCCCAGTTCGTCGAACGCCGCATCGGCGACGGCATGGACGGCGGCGGCGGGGCCACGGGCAGCATCCCGTCGATCTTCGGCTATGTGAAGGGCACCGTCACCACCATCTTCGGCGGGCTGGCCAATCTTGTCCTGATCCTGATCATGGCGATCTTTCTGGGTCTTGACGCACCCAGCTATCGCAGCGGTTTCTTGCGGCTGGTCCCGCTTGGCTACCGCGAACGGGCGGGCAGCGTGCTTGACGAATGCGGCCGTTCGCTGGGGCGCTGGATGGGCGGACAGGCGCTGGACATGCTGGTGGTGGCGCTGCTGACCGGGACCGGGCTGTGGCTGCTGGGTGTTCCGCTGGCGCTGTTGCTGGGTCTGATCGCCGGTTTGACCAATATCATTCCGGTGGTCGGCCCGTTCCTGTCAGGCGTTCCGGCGGTGATGTTCGCGCTGACGCAGGGCGTCGATCAGGCCCTCTACGTGGCATTGCTGTTCCTGGTGATCCAGCAGATCGAGGGCAATATCCTGATGCCGATGATCCAGAAATACGCCGCCCATCTGCCGCCGGTCCTGACGGTTCTGGCCATCGTGGCCTTCGGCAGCATGTTCGGCCTGTTCGGTGTCGTTCTGGCAACGCCGCTGCTGCTGGTCTCGATCATCCTGATCCAGCGGCTCTATGTCGAGGACGTGCTGGGCGACAGCCCGCACGACAGGCGCGGCGGCGGCGGTTCCCCGGAATAGACCGCGCAGCGCCGGAAAATCACCGCTTCGATATTGCGCTTTCGCCAAACCGACACATGATTGGGCTAGACCCAGTGGCGCGACAGACGGGACAAGCGCAGGATGCAGCCTTTCGCCAAGGGACGCTATCTGGCCAGAATGGCCGAAACGCAGGCCGATCTGCACGCGGCGCAGCGGCTGCGCTGGATATGCTTTCTGTCGCGAAACGGCGCTTCGGCAAGCAGCGAAAGGGATGCCGACGATCTGGACGCCCGCTACCGTCATGTGCTGATCCAGGATATCCGTGATCACCGGCTCGTCTGCTGCTTCCGCTTTCTGCCGCTCTCGGACGGATCCCGGATCGGGCGTTCCTATTCCGCGCAATTCTACAATCTCGGGGCGCTGGAACGCTTTGACGGCCCGATGATCGAACTGGGCCGCTTCTGCGTTGATCCGCAGACGCGAGATCCCGACATCATCCGCACCGCCTGGGCCGCGATCACCCGTCATGTGGACGAGACCGGCACCCAGATGCTGTTCGGCTGTTCCAGCTTCACAGGGACCGAACCCGACGACCACGCCGAAGCCTTCGCGATGCTGAAGGAGCGCCACCTTGCCCCGCGCCGCTGGCTGCCGCGCGTCAAGGCACCCAAGGTGTTCCGTTTCGCCCGCGCCCTGCGCCTGCGCAAGCCCGATCCGCGCCGCGCGATGGCGGCGATGCCACCCTTGCTGCGCAGCTATCTGGCGATGGGAGGCTGGGTCAGCGATCATGCGGTCGTCGATCCGGCGATGCAGACCATGCACGTCTTTACCGGCGTCGAGGTCGCGGCGATCCCCCCGTCCCGCAAGCGCCTGCTGCGCGCGGTGTCTGGCTGACGCAACGCTGCCCAATTCCCGGGCACATCGCCGCAGACGGATGCAGCGAACGGGATTTTGCCTTTCAGAGGGGCAGAGGCCCGAAGTCGCGCATTGACCTTGTGCACGAGGCGGCGCCCTTTCCGATCATGTTCGATGCAGGCCACCAGGTTTTTCCCATGCAGCGCAGCCGCGGCCGCGCCCGCGTCGCGATGGCGGCGACGGGGCTGCTGGATCTGGCGCAATCGGGCTCGGCCAGGGCGATCCTGCCGCGTGTGACCGCCGGCCTGCCCGAGATCGTCTTTCTGAACACCTCGGGCGGACTTGCCTCGGGGGACGATCTGTCCTTCGCGGTGGATCTGCGGCCCGGCAGCAGGGCCTTGGCGACCACCCAGACGGCCGAGCGCGCCTATCGCGCCGAGGGCCCGCCGGCAGAGGCGCGTGTCGCGCTGAGCGTCGGCGAAGGCGGCTGGCTGGACTGGCTGCCGCAAGAGACGATCCTGTTCGACGGCGCCCGGCTGAACCGCGTGACCCAGGTCGATCTGGCGCCGGGCGCGGGCTGCATGTTGCTGGAAACGGTCATTCTGGGCCGGCTGGCGATGGGCGAGACGCTGCGCCGCCTGCATCTGCGCGACCGTCGGATCGTTCGCCGGCAGGGCCGTCTGCTGCATCACGACACGCTGGCGCTGGATGATGCGGCGCTGACGCGACGTGACCATGCGGCAATGCTGGATGGCGCCCGCGCGATGGCCTCGCTGGCGATCGTGGCGGATCACGCGCCGGATCTGCTGCATTCTGCCCGCGCGGTTCTGGACGAACCCGGCGTCACGGCGGCGGCCAGCGCGCCGCCCGGCCGGCTGGTCCTGCGGCTGCTGGCCGCCGATGGCTGGCCCCTGCGGCGGCAGATCATCCGGCTTCTGGCCGTCCTTCGTCCCGCTCCGCTTCCTCGCACCTGGCAGATCTGAGATGAACCTGACTCCGCGCGAACGCGACAAGCTGCTGATCTCGATGGCCGCCATGGTCGCCCGCAACCGCCTGGCCCGGGGCGTCAGGCTGAACCATCCCGAAGCCATCGCGCTGATCACGGATTTCGTGGTCGAAGGCGCCCGCGACGGCCGCAGTGTCGCCGATCTGATGCAGGCCGGGGCCCATGTCATCACCGCCGGACAATGCATGGCCGGCGTGCCCGAGATGATCGAAACGGTGCAGGTCGAGGCGACGTTTCCCGACGGCACCAAGCTGGTCACCGTCCACCATCCGATCCGGCAGGAGGTCTGACATGACACGCTTTCTCATCATTGCCGCGACGCTGCTCGTGCCGCGGACCGCCCTTGCCCATGGCGGCGGCGATCAGGGTCGGTTCCTTGGCGGATTGATCCACCCGGTCAGCGGCGCCGATCACATGCTGGCAATGATCGCCGTCGGCCTGCTGGCCGCCCAGATCGGGGGTCGCGCCCTGCTGGCGCTGCCGCTGAGCTTCGTCGGCGCGATGGTCGCAGGCGGCGTGGCGGGCCATGCCGGCTTCGGCTTTCCGGGGGTCGAGCCGATGATCCTTGCCTCGGTCGTGGTTCTGGTCGCGCTCGTGGCGATGGCTGCAAGGCCGCCGCTGGCGGTTCTGCTGCCGGGCGCTGCGCTGTTCGGCTTCACCCATGGCTGGGCGCATGGCGCCGAGGCGCCGGCCGAGGGCCTGATCGCCTATGCGGCCGGTTTCGCGCTGATGACATCGGCGCTGCACCTGGCGGGTATTCAGGCGGGCAGGCTGATCCGGACAGGCGCGTTGCTGCGCGGTCTGGGCGGCGGAACGGCCGTGGCCGGCCTGATGCTGGCTTTCGGAGTTTAGGATGATGGTGCCGGGCGAAATCCTCGTCGCAGCGGGCGAGATCGTGTTGAACGAGGGCCGCGATCCGGTGGCGATCATGGTCGCCAATACCGGCGATCGCCCGATCCAGGTCGGCAGCCACTACCACTTTGCCGAGACAAACCCGGCGCTGGATTTCGACCGTCGGGCGGCACGCGGGATGCGCCTTGCAATCCCGGCCGGAACCGCCATCCGGTTCGAACCCGGCCAGTCGCGCGAGGTCAGCCTGATCCCCTATGCCGGCAAGCGCGTGGTGCAGGGCTTCCGCCAGGACATCATGGGGGCACTGTAGCATGGCGCAGACCCTGTCCCGCGCCGACTACGCGGCGATGTATGGCCCGACCACCGGCGACCGCATCCGCCTGGCCGATACCCAGCTGCTGATCGAGGTCGAGCGCGACCTGACCATCCCCGGAGAAGAGGTGAAATTCGGCGGCGGCAAGGTCGTCCGCGACGGCATGGGGCAAAGCCAGATCACCCGCGCGGGCGGCGCGGTCGATACCGTCATCACCGGCGTCGTGGTCTTCGACCATCAGGGTATCGTCAAGGCCGATGTCGGGCTGAAGGACGGCCGCATCGCCGCCATCGGCAAGGCGGGCAACCCCGACACCCAGCCCGGCGTGACCATCATCATCGGACCCGGAACCGAGATCATCGCGGGCGAGGGCAAGATCGTGACGCCCGGCGGTTTCGACTGCCACATCCATTATATCTGTCCGCAACAGGTCGATCACGCCCTGCATTCCGGGATCACCACGTTGCTGGGCGGCGGCACCGGACCGGCGCATGGCACGCTGGCCACCACCTGCACGCCCGGACCGTGGCACATCGCCCGGATGCTGGAGGCCGTGTCCGATCTGCCGGTCAATATCGGCATTGCGGGCAAGGGCAATGCCAGCCTGTCCGCACCGCTGGAAGAACAGGTCCGCGCCGGGGCCTGCGCGCTGAAGCTGCACGAGGATTGGGGCACCACCCCGGCCGCCATCGACAATTGCCTGTCGGTCGCCGACCGGATGGATGTGCAGGTGATGATCCACACCGACACGCTGAACGAATCCGGCTTCGTCGAGGACACGATGGCCGCCATCGCCGGGCGCACCATCCATGCCTATCACACCGAAGGCGCGGGCGGCGGCCACGCCCCCGACATCATCCGCATGGTCGGAATGACCAATGTCCTGCCCTCGTCCACCAACCCGACGCGGCCCTATACCGGCAACACGATCGAGGAACATCTCGACATGCTGATGGTCTGCCATCATCTCGACCGCCGGGTGCCCGAGGACGTGGCCTTCGCCGAATCGCGCATCCGCCGGGAAACCATCGCGGCCGAGGATATCCTGCACGATCTGGGCGCGTTCAGCGTGATTTCGTCCGACAGTCAGGCGATGGGCCGGATCGGCGAGGTCATCATCCGCACCTGGCAGACCGCCCACAAGATGCGGGTCCAGCGCGGCCGGCTGGAGGGCGAGACGGGCCAGAACGACAATCTGCGCGCCCGCCGCTATATCGCCAAATACACGATCAATCCGGCGGTGGCCCATGGAGTCTCGGCCCATATCGGCAGCATCGCGCCGGGCAAGCGCGCCGATCTGGTCCTGTGGTCGCCCGCCTTCTTCGGCGCCAAGCCGGAAATGGTGCTGGTCGGCGGCCAGATCTGCGTGGCGCAGATGGGCGATCCGAACGGCTCGATCCCGGTCCAGCCGGTCTATTCGCAGCCGATGTGGGGCCATTCCGGCCGCGCCTCGGCGCTGTTTGTCAGCCGGGCCGGGCTGGAGGACGGCGCGGGCGAGGGCCTGTCCAAGACCCTGATCGCGGTCGCGGAAACCCGTGGCATCGGCAAGGCCGATATGGCGCTGAACGACGCCCTGCCCGCCATCGAGGTCGATCCCGAAACCTACGAGGTCCGCGCCGATGGTCAGCTTCTGACCTGCGAACCGGCCACCGATCTGCCGCTGGCGCAGCGCTATTTCCTGTTCTGAGGCCGCCATGACCCATGCCCACAAGATCATCCGCCAAGCCGAGGGTCCCTTTGCCGGGCAGGTGGAACTGGATTACGAAGGCCGGCTTTTGCGTCGCAGGCGGCTGGTCTGCGATGCGGGCGATTTCATGGTCGATCTGGCCGAGGCGACCAGCCTCAATGATGGGGATGCGTTCGATCTGTCCGACGGTCGCCGCATCCTCGTGCGCGCCGCGCCAGAGCCGGTGCTGTTGATCCGGGGCGACCTGCCACGCCTGGCCTGGCATATCGGCAACCGCCACACCCCCTGCCAAATCCAGCCCGATCAGCTGGTCATCCGCCAGGATCACGTGCTGGAGGCGATGCTGCGCCAGCTTGGCGCGAAGATCGAGAAAGCCTGTCTGGCCTTCAGCCCCGAAGGCGGCGCCTATGGCCATGGCCGCACCTTCGGCCATGATCACGGCCACGCCGCAGGCCCCGGCCACCACCACCATAACGACCAGCACGATCATGATCATCACCACGCCTGAAGCAGCCCGGCTGCGTCTGGCCCAATACCTGTCGCCCGCCTTTCCGGTGGGCGGCTTCGCCTGGTCGCAGGGACTGGAATGGGCGATTGATCAGGGCGCGGCGACGCGCGCCACGCTGCCCGGATGGCTGGGCGACTGGCTGGAACACGGGGCAGGTTGGACGGATGCGGTTCTGGTCGCGCTGTCGCTGCGCGCGGATGCCGACCACGACGCGCTTGACGATCTGGCGCGCGCGACCTGCCCAAGCGCGCAGCGGTTGGCCGAGACGGTAGAACAGGGCACGGCGTTTTCCGCCAACGCCTCGGCCCTGGGCCAGGCGCTGCCCGCCGCCGCCCTGCCCGTGGCCTTCGGACGCGCCTGCGCCGACATGCCGCTGCCGGACACGGAAAGCATCGCGGCCTACCTTCAGGCGCAGGCGGCGGCGCTGATCAGCACGGCGGTTCGGTTCATGCCGCTGGGCCCGGTCGAGGGCCAGGCGATGCTGGCCGCGCTGCAGCCGGCGATCCTGCGCGCGGCGCATCGCGCATCGACGGCCGGCGAAACCGAGCTTCACAGCGCGACATGGGGCGCCGATATCGCCGCCATGCGGCACGAGACCATGCAGACGAGGATTTTCCGATCATGACCCATCATGGCCCCCTTCGCGTCGGCATCGGCGGCCCCGTCGGCGCGGGAAAGACCACCCTGACCGAACAGCTCGCCCGCGCGCTGGCGCAACGCCTGTCGATGGCGGTCATCACCAACGACATCTATACGCGCGAGGATGCCGAGGCGCTGATGCGCGCGCAGGTGCTGCCGGCGGAACGGATCCGGGGCGTCGAGACCGGCGGCTGCCCGCATACCGCGATCCGCGAGGATGCCAGCATCAACCTGGCCGCCATCGCCGATCTGAACGCGGCCTTTCCCGATCTGGATCTGGTGCTGATCGAATCCGGCGGCGACAATCTGGCGGCGACCTTCAGCCCGGAACTGGCGGATCTGACGATCTATGTCATCGACACCGCCGCCGGGCAGGACATTCCGCGCAAGCGCGGCCCGGGCCTGGCGCGATCGGATCTGCTGGTGGTCAACAAGATCGACCTGGCGCCCCATGTCGGCGTCGATATTGCCCTGCTTGAACGCGATGCGCGGCAATCGCGTGCTTGCCGTCCGGTGATCATGGCTTCGCTGCGCCGGGCCGAGGGCGCCGATGCCATCGCCGATTTCCTGATCCATGAGGGCGGCCTGACGCCGAGGCCGGCATAGCAAGGGACGGCACCCCGGCATCGGATGATCGCCGCCGCGAATCACGCCGCGCGGATCCGCGGGTCAGCGTTTGCGTTCCCAGCGGCCGCTTTCCTCGGACCAGTATTCGGCGGTCACGCCGGCGCCGGTCAGCGCCTTCCACTGGTCGCGAGCGCGGGTCGTGGCGACGGCGTCCCCGCCATCGAAGATGATGCAGGCGCGTTGCAATGTCTGGACCTCCTGCACCGCGACCTCGACCCCCTCCAGCGCCATCAGGCACGAGCTTCGGTTGGTGGCGGGCTGTCCCGCGACGGTCAGCAGAACCGGCTGGCGTGCATCATGGGGGCCTCCGGCAAGACCGTGGGGCAGAAAACCGTCGCCCTGCCACAGATGGCGGTCCAGCTGGTCCATGCGCTCGGGGTCGGTGCCGCGCAATTCCACGCGCCAGCCCGCCGCCAGCGACTTGCCGATGAGAACCGGCAGCAGCGATTCGGCGGGCGAGCGGGTGAGATGATAGAACAGCGCGTTTCCCATCGCTCAGGATACCGGGTACCATCCGCTGTCGGATCGGCGCACGCCGCCGGGTCGGGCGCCGGCGCGAAGGCCCGGTTCCTTGTCGGCGGCGCATGTCCGGGCTGCCAGCCTCGCGCGTCTCATTCGGCCTCGAAGCGGTCGCGGATCAGCCGGTCCAGCGTCATCACCCCCCAGCCGGTCGCCCCTTTCGGTGCCAGATCGGTGGCCGAGGGCGGCAGGGCGACGCCGGCGATGTCGATATGCGCCCAGGGCTGGCCCTTGCGCACGAAGCGTTGCAGGAACTGCGCCGCCGTGATCGAGCCCGCCGCGCGGCCGCCCGTATTCTTCATGTCGGCCAGACGCGACTTGATCAGATCGTCATAGGACTTGCCCAGCGGAAGGCGCCACGCGCCCTCGCCCTCGGCCCGCGCGGCAGCCAGAATGTTGCCGGCCAGATCGTCGTCGTTGCTGAACACGCCCGCATTGTCATGGCCAAGCGCGATGATCACCGCGCCGGTCAGCGTCGCCAGATCAACGATGGCGGCGGGCTGGAACCGGGTCTGCGCATACCAAAGGACGTCGGCCAGAACCAGACGGCCCTCGGCGTCGGTGTTGACGACCTCGATCGTATCGCCCTTCATCGAACGGATGATGTCGCCCGGTCGCTGGGCCGCGCCGTCGGGCATGTTCTCGACCAGACCGACGAGGCCGACGACATTGGCCCTGGCCCGGCGCAGGGCCAGCGTGCGCATCACGCCCGCCACGACCCCCGCGCCGCCCATGTCCATGGTCATCTCTTCCATGCCGGCCGACGGCTTGATCGAGATGCCGCCGGAATCGAACACCACGCCCTTGCCGCACAGGGCCAGCGGCGCCGCATCCCTGTCGCCGCCATTCCAGCGAAGAACCACCACCTGCGAGGGCGAGGCGCTTCCCTGCCCCACCGCCAGCAGCGCGCGCATCCCAAGTTCGGCCAGCTTGTCCTCGTCCAGCACTTCGACGTCGAGGCCGATCTCTTCCATCGCCTTGAGGCGGTCGGCGAAATCCGTGGTGGTCAGAACGTTGGCCGGTTCGCTGACCAGATCGCGGGTGAAGAACACACCCTCGGCCACGGCGGCGCCGTCCTTCGCCGACTTGGCCAGCGCCTCGGGGTTCTTGGCCATGAAGGTCACGCGGGCCTTGGCCGAAACGGGCGTCTCGCCGTCGTCGCCGGTCGCCTCTCCCGGCGTCTGGGCATCCGACAGCCGCGCATCGCCGGCCGCACCCTGACGAGACAGGCTTTGCGGCGGCGTCTCGCTGTTCTCGGCGGCAGCGGAATCGCCGCTTTCGGAACCGGTCCGGTAGACCGAAAAGTCATAGCCGCGCAGTGCCAGGCCCAGGGCGATCTCGGCGGCCTGCCTGTGCGCCCCCGCCAGGACCAGGGTATGGGTCCGGCCCAGTTTCGCACCGATGGCGGCGCCGGCTCTTCGGGCTTCGGCGGCCGAGGCGCGGGCCGGCAGCGAAACCAGTTGCAGCGCCTCGGCGGCCATGCCCGCGGGGAAGGCCAGTTCCAGCGCCCCGCCCGGCTTCAGCGCCTTGCCGGCATTAGAATCCAGCGCCCGCCGCGCGGCGGCCCGCGCCGACCGCGGCAGGCCCCTTGGCAGATTCCCGCCGGGCGCGACGATCAGCGCAACCCGGCCCTCATGCGTGGCCAGCGTGCCGGGCGCGGTTTCGGTAAAGGCGATTTCGACGGGCTGGGTCATGCGGGCCTCCTGGCGATCTGTTCGCATCGGACCCTAGTCCTGCTTCCGGCTCTTGGCCAGAGCCGCGCCAGCCGGTAAGCAGGGCCCGACACCGCAGCCGAAAGCCCGCCCGCCCCGATGCCCCGGATCGACCGCTATATCCTCAGCCAGTTGCTGACGCTGTTCGGCTTTTTCGCCCTGGTGCTGGTTTCGGTCTATTGGGTCAATCGCGCGGTCAACCTGTTCGATCAGCTTCTGAACGATGGCCAGACCGCCCTTGTCGTGCTGGAATTCACCGCGCTGACCCTGCCTCTGGTCATCTCGATCGTGCTGCCGGTGGCGGCTTTCGCGGCGGCGGCCTATGGCACCAACCGCATGTCGGGCGAGTCCGAGATGGTGGCGATGCAGGCGGCGGGCCTGTCGCCCTGGCGGCTGGCGCGTCCGGTCCTGATCTTCGGCGTCTTCGTCGGCCTGATGGTGGCGGTGCTGGTTCACGGTCTCGTGCCCGCGGCGCGGGCGCGGCTGGCCGAGCGGCAGGCCGAACTGGCCGAGAATGTCACCGGCCAATTCCTGCGTCCGGGGATCTTTCAGTATCCGGCCGACGGGGTGACGCTGTTCATCCGCGACATTGCCAGCGACGGCCGCCTGCTGGACCTGTTCATCGAGGATGCGCGCGATCCCGCCGACCAGAAGATCTATACCTCGGAGGAGGCGCTGGTCGTCAGGGCCACGACCGGGCCTGTGCTGGTGCTGCTGTCGGGCATGGTCCAGAACCTGCAGGTCCGGGACCAGAACCGGCGGCTGTCGCTGACGCGCTTTGACGAATTTCGCTATGACATCGGCAGCCTTTTCCAGAACCGCGCCCGCAGCGGTCGCGATCTGCGCGACTACGGCACCTGGCGGCTGCTGAACCCCGATGCGGCGCTGTTGCAGGCGACCGGGGCCAGCGCCGCCGAATCGCTGCGCGAGGCGCATGAACGGATCGCCAAGCCGTTGCTGTCGCCGGTCGCGGCGATGATCGGCTTTGCCACGCTGCTGATCGGCGGATATTCGCGATTCGGGGTCTGGCGGCAGGTCTTCTGGGCGATCCTGTGCCTGATCGCGGTTCAGTTCCTGGGCAATGCCGCGGCCGATCAGGCCGGGCGCGACCCGCGGCTCTGGCCGGTTCTGTATGTGCCCGCCCTGGCCGGGGCGGCGATCTCGGTCGCGCTGTTGTGGCTGGCGGCGCGACCCCGGCGATTACGTGGGCCCGCACGCGCGGCGGGGGCGGCGCCATGATCCTTGCGCGCTATGTCGCCCGGCGTTTTCTGCGCGGGCTTCTGCTGATCGCGGGTGCGTTCCTGCTGATCCTGCTGCTGATCGACATGATCGAGATGATCCGCCGCTTTTCCGGGCGCGATATCGGGCTGGGCGGAGCCTTCCGGCTGGCGGCGCTGAACATTGCCTCGTCCTTCTATTCGATCCTGCCGCTGATCACGGTTCTGGCCGGGATCGCGCTGTTTCTGGGGCTTGCGCGGTCATCGGAGATGGTCGCGATCCGGGCTTCGGGAAGGTCCGGGATCAAGGTCGTGACCGCGCCTGCAGTGACGGCCGGGCTGGTCGGCGCGCTGGCGGTGGGCCTGCTGAACCCCATGGTTGCGGCGACCGGGGCCAAATTCGACCGGGCCGTGGCCGAGATCGAGCGCGACGGCAGTCAGACGGTTTCACTGGGCGACAGCGCAGTCTGGCTGCGGCAGGCGCTGATCAGCGACGGCAAGGAGGCCGGGCAGATCGTCATCCGCGCCAGACGCGCCAGTCCCGATGCGACCACGCTCTACGATGCCACCTTCCTCGTCTTCGGCGCGGGCAGCGGCCCGGACCGGCGGATCGAGGCGGCCGAGGCGCAGCTGGTGCCGGGCGAATGGCGTTTGCGCGACGCGCGAGATTATCCGCTGGACCAGCCCAACCCCGAGGCTTCGGCCCGAACGGACGAAACCCTGTCTCTGGCCTCGGACCTGACCGCGCAGCGGATTCGCGACGGGTTCGGCCGCCCCGAGGCGGTTCCGGTCTGGCAATTGCCGGGCTTCATCGCCGGGCTGGAGCGGGCCGGATTCTCGGCCGCGCGACACAAGGTCTGGTTCCAGATGGAACTGGCCCGCCCCTTCGTGATGGCGGCGATGGTGCTGATCGCGGCCGCCTTTACCATGCGCCACGTTCGCGGGCGCAATACGGGCGTTGCGGTGCTGATCGCCTTCGGGGCCGGGATCGGGCTGTTCTTTCTGCGCAATCTGGCGCAGATTCTGGGTGACAACGGACAGGTGCCGCCGATCATGGCGGGCTGGGCGCCGCCGCTGGTCGGTGCGCTGCTGGCCCTGGGCGTGATCCTGGCGCGGGAGGATGGATGATCGGCGCACGCGGAAAAGGACTTTCGATCACGGCCGGGATCGCGGCTGCATTGCTGCCGGGCGCGATTTGGGCCCAGATGACGACCGGCGGCGCGGGCGAGGTTTCGGGCGCGGGCGGCGCGCCGCTGTCGACGCTAAGCGCGCAGCAACCCGCCCTTGCGCCCCTGGCCACGCCGCTGAGCGATCGGATGGTGCTTGGCGATCGCACCCCCGAACAGCCGCCGCTGCAATCGGTGGCCCCCGATACGACCGGCGATTCCCTTGGTCAGCCGTTCACACCCAGCAGCGCCACGGCAGACGCGGCGACGGTGCTGGCCGACAGGATGATCCTGCAGGCCGACAATACCCTGATCGCGTCGGGTGGCGTGGTGGTCTGGTATCAGGATGCGCGCCTCGTTGCCTCGCGCATCATCGTGAACGGCGACAGCGGCGATCTGACCATCGAGGGCCCGATCCACCTGTCGCGCCCGGGCGTCACCGATCCCGGGCGTGACGCGATCGTGATCGCCGATTCCGCGCAGCTTGACCGCAAGTTGCAGGACGGGATCATCCGCGGCGCGCGGCTGATCATCGCCCGCGAATTGCAACTGGCGGCACGCCAGGCCACCCGCAGCGGCGAGGGGCGATTCACCAGGCTGGACCGCGTTGTCGCCTCGGCCTGTCTGGTCAGCCCCCAGAATCCCACCCCGTTGTGGGAAATCCGCGCCCGTTCGATCACGCATGACGCCCAGACCAGGCTGATCACCTTCGAGAACCCGCAGCTTCGCGCCTTCGGCATCCCCATTGCCGCAACGCCTTTCACGATCACAGCGCCTGACCCGACGGTCGATCGGAAATCGGGCTTTCTACGGCCCGAAATCCGCACGACCTCGAATCTGGGTTTCGGGGTGAAAATCCCCTATTTCCAGACCCTCGGCGATCAGGCGGATCTGACCATCACGCCCTATGTTTCGGCCAATCGCACGCGGACGCTGGAATTGCGCTATCGTCAGGCATTCGCACGTGGCGTAACCGAATGGAACGGCGCGATCAGCCGAGACGACATCATGCCGGGCAAGACGCGCGGCTATGTTTTCGGCAATGCAGCCTTCGATCTGCCGCGCGGCTACCGGCTGGGCATCCAGGTCCAGGCGGCCTCCGATCGCGGCTATCTGCTGGATTACGGCATTACCGATGCCGACCGGCTGTGGAGCGGCATCTCGCTGGAGCGGATCACCCGCGAAAAGCTGTTCTTCGGCCGCGTCGGGAACTACGAATCACTGCGCGACGATGAAAACAACGCCACCTCGCCCGCGCAGGTCGCCGATGTGATCTGGCAGCGCCGCTTCGTCCCGGATCTGATCGGTGGCCAGGGACTGATGGAATGGTCCGCCCATGCCCATCGTCGGCCGTCGGATGCCGATCAGGTCGGGCGGGACGTGGCGCGCGGCTCGGTCGGGCTGGATTGGCGGCGGCAGGAAATCCTGCCGGGCGGTCTTGTCGGCGCGGCCATCGCGGGGCTGGATGCCGATCTCTACCGGATCGCGCAGGACAGCCGATATGACGATGTCGAGACCCGCGTCGACCCCCGGATCGGCGTCGAACTGCGCTGGCCGCTGATCGGCGGCAGCGGCGGCGCGACCCATCTGGTCGAACCTGTCGCCCAATTGCTGTGGAGCCCGCCCGGCAGCGACAAGGAGATCCCGAACGAAGACAGTCGCCTGATCGAGTTCGACGAAGGCAACCTTTTCTCGGACAACCGCTTTCCCGGTTATGATGCCCGCGAGACAGGACTCAGGGCCAATCTGGGACTCAGCTGGACCCGGATCGATCCGACCGGCTGGTCGCTGGGCCTGACCGCCGGCCGCGTGCTGCGCAACCGTCCCGATCGGGCCTTCGCGCCCGATTCGCCGCTGGCCGGGCGGCGGTCGGACTGGTTGCTGGCCGCGAATTACGACAGCGGCAACGGGCTGGCGATCGCCAACCGGGCCCTGTTCGACGACGATTTCAACATTTCGCGCAACGAATTGCGGCTTGGCCTGCTGCGGCCGGATCTGCAGGTTTCGGCCGGACATCTGTGGATCGACAGCGACGCCGCCGAGGGCCGGGACAGCGATATCAGCGAATTGACGGGCAATGTCGGCTGGCAGGTCAGGCGCGGCTGGTGGGCCAACGCGGAAACCCGCTACGACTTCGTGGCCGACCGGGCGCAAAGCGCGTCGCTGGATCTGGCCTATCGCAACGAGTGCCTGACGATGGAAATGGGTGTCTCGCGGCGCTTCACCGCCTCGGACAGCGTGCGCCCCGAAACCAGCTTCGACCTGTCGGTGCGGCTGGGCGGGTTCGGACGCAGCGATGACGCGTCGGGCACGGTGGCGCGACGAACATGCATGCGCTAGTGTCGCGCCAAAGACAGATTTGGGGGCAGCAGATGCGGCACATCCTTTCCGGCCTGGCCATCGCGGCGGTGATGGCTTTCGGCGCAGCGGCGCCCGCGGCCGCGCAAAATCCGTTCGAGCCGGTGATCTACGTCAACAACAAGGCCGTAACCCGCTACGAAGTCGGCCAGCGCCAGCGTTTCATGCAGATCCTGGGCGCGCCGGCCGTCGATGCCAAAGCGGCCGAGGACGCGCTGGTCCAGGACCGGCTGCGGATGTATGCGGCCCAGCAACTGGGCATCGAGGTGACCGAGGAAGGCCTGCAGAACGGGCTCGAGGAATTCGCCAGCCGCGCCGGTCTCAGCGCCGCCGAATTCACCGTGGCGCTGGAACGCGCCGGAGTCGAGCAGCAGGCCTATCGCGATTTCGTCAAGGCGGGCGTCGCCTGGCGGGCGGTCATCCGCCAGCGTCTGCTGCCCCGGATCAAGGTCAGCGACGCCGAACTGGATCAGGAACTGAAGCGCGTGGTCGAAACGCCGGTCGTCAATCGTGTGCTGCTGTCGGAACTGGTCATCCCGGCGCCCCCGGGCCAGGAACAGCAGGCGATGGCGCGGGCCAGCCAGATCGCCGGCTCGAACCCGTCCGAAGCGCAGTTCGCCGCCGCCGCGCGGCAATATTCGGCTGCCGGATCGGCGGCGCAGGGCGGACGCCTGAACTGGGTCGCGCTGGACAATCTGCCACCCAGCCTGCGCCCGATCGTGACCGCGCTGCAACCGGGACAGGTCAGCCGGCCGCTGACGGTGCAGGGCGCCGTGGTGCTGTTCCTGCTGCGCGACACGCAGGGCACGCTGCGCCCCGGCGCGCGTGAACAGGTGCTGGACTACATGACGCTGCGGATGGGTTCGGCCAGCGAGGCGGCGACGCTGGCGGCCCGGACCCGGTCCTGCGACGATCTCTACGTCCAGGCGGGGCCGCAGGCCGGTGCGCAAATTGCCAGGCAGACCGCTTCGCAGAACCGGATTCCCACGCTGATCGCGACGCGGCTCGCCTCTCTCGACCCGGACGAGGCAGCGGTGGTGAGCTACGGCGGCGCGGCCGATCTGGTCATGCTGTGTTCGCGCCAGCCCGCGCTTCTGGCAGACACCGGACCCGATGTGCCGGTCACCGCGCGACCCGCCGACGGGGTCGAGAACGCGGTCCCGACCCCCGGCGGCCTGCCCAGCCGCGAAACCCTGCGCGAGGATCTTTTCAACCGCAAGGCCAACGAGGCCGCCGAGGCCTATCTGGCGGAACTCCGCGCCGATGCGGTGATCCGGCGGCCCTGAGACGATGCCGGGGCGGATCATCCTGACCTGTGGCGAACCTGCCGGGATCGGCCCGGAACTGGCGCCGCTGGCTCTGGCTTCAGGCGTCGATTTCGCCTGGATGGGCGATCCGCGCCATCTGCCCGACGGCACCGCATGGACCCAGATCGCCGCCCCCTCCGACACGGTGCCCGATGGCCATCTGCCGGTGCTGCGCCACGATTTCCCCGCCCTCGCCCGTCCCGGCCGCCCCGATCCGGCCAATGCGGCCGGCGTGATCGCGGTGATCGCGCAGGCCGTGGCCCTGGTCATGCGCGGCGAGGCGGCGGGGCTCACCACCCTGCCGATCAGCAAACAGGCGCTGAGGGATGGCGCGGGCTTTGCCTTTCCCGGCCATACCGAATATCTGGCCGATCTGGCGGGCGGCATGCCGGTGGCGATGATGTTGGCCTCGACGACGGTGGCGCCGCCCTGCCGTGTCGTGCCCGCGACGATCCACATCCCCCTGGAACAGGTGCCCGAGGCGCTGACCGATGCGGCGCTGGAACAGGCGATCCGCATCACCCACGCCGCGATGATTCGCGATTTCGGCATCCCCGCGCCGCGGCTCGCGGTCGCCGGGCTCAACCCTCATGCCGGCGAGGGCGGTGCGATGGGCCGCCAGGAAAGTCAGCGCATCCTGCCGCTGCTGGACCGGCTTCGCGCCGAGGGGCTGGACCTGACCGGCCCGCTGCCCGCCGACACGATGTTCCACGCTCCGGCCCGCGCCCGCTGGGACGCGGCGATCTGCGCCTATCACGATCAGGCGCTGATTCCGATCAAGACGCTGGATTTCGCGGGCGGCGTGAATGTCACACTGGGCCTGCCCTTCGTCCGCACCTCGCCCGATCACGGCACCGCCTTCGACATCGCCGGCACCGGCCGCGCCGATCCGGCCTCGACCATCGCGGCCCTGAAGATGGCCCGCGACATGGCGGCCGCCCGCGAATGAGGCTTCTTCGTTGTCCCAATACCCTGCGGGGGTCCGGGGGTGCAAAACCCCCGGCCGCGCCGGCATGAGCGGCATCGACGATCTGCCGCCCCTGCGGCAGGTGATCGCGCGCCACGATCTGCGGGCCAGGAAGCAGTTGGGCCAGAACTTCCTTCTGGATCTGAATCTGACCGCGAAGATCGCCCGTCAGGCGGGGGACATCAGCCAATGCGATGTGCTGGAAATCGGCCCCGGCCCCGGCGGCCTGACGCGCGGATTGCTGGCCGAGGGCGCGCGTCATGTCCTGGCCATCGAAAAGGATGCTCGTGCCCTGCCCGCTCTGGCCCAGATCGCCGGGGCCTATCCGGGGCGGCTGACGGTGCTGCACGGCGACGCGCTGGAGATCGACCCGCTGGCGCTTCTGACACCGCCGATCCGCATCGCCGCGAACCTGCCCTATAACGTCGGCACCGAATTGCTGATCCGCTGGCTGACCCCGCCCGAATGGCCGCCCTTCTGGCAATCGCTGACGCTGATGTTCCAGAAAGAGGTGGCCCAACGGATCGTCGCCCGACCCGGCAGCAAGGCCTATGGCCGCCTCGCGCTGCTGGCACAGTGGCGGGCCGATGCGCAGATCGTGATGACGCTGCCGCCCGAGGCCTTCGTGCCCGCCCCCAAGGTTCATTCCGCCGTGGTCCAGCTGACCGCGCTGCCGCAGCCGCGCTTCCCGGCCGATCCCGCGATCCTGTCGCAGGTGACGGCCGCCGCCTTCAACCAGCGCCGCAAGATGCTGCGCGCCGCCTTGCGCGGACTTCACCCCGCCATCGAAGGGCTGCTGGAACGGGCGGATATCGCCCCCACCGCTAGGGCCGAGGAAATCGACCTCGACCATTTCTGCGCGCTGGCCCGCCTGTTGGCCGAAACCCGCGGCTAGAATCGAGCCATCCCTGCCGTCGACCCAAGGTCTATTCGCGCAATCCGGTCACGGCGGGCGCTGCGCCGTCGAGCCACACTCGAGGATCCGCCGACCTGCCGATCCTGCCGCCCCGGTGGGCCGCAGCGCCGCGCGCGGACGGGCTCCGGGTGTGGATCAGGACTGGTTTTCCTCGGGTGCCGCATTCTGGCCGCCCTGGGGAACCGCGACGCCTTCGTCCGGCTCGGCGGCGGGCTTGCGGCGACTGCGCGTCGCGGGTGCGCGGGCGGTGCCGCGCGGTGCCCGCGACCGGGCCGGCTTTGCAGCGCCGGCCTCGGGCGTCTCGACCGGTCCGGTCTTGTCGTCTTCGCCGGCACCCACGGCATCGGGCAGGCCATCGCCGGATTCAGGCGGCGCGGCTCGGCGGTTACGACCGGGCGATTTACGCGTGACCGATTCCACCGAAGTTTCGGTCGTGGCAGGGGCATCGGCGCGCCGATCCGGGACCGATTCGCTCTCTGACTGCGCGTGATCGCGCGGGGGGTGGCCGTCGCGCTGATTCTGATCGCGGTCCCTGCCGGCATGATCGCGGCCATTCTGCTGCGGCGTCACTTCGCCGCGACCGGAATCGCGATTCTGCGCATCGCGACCCTGCTCGTCATCGCCGCCCTGGCGGTTCTGCTGATGATGCGGATTGTTCTGCTGGTGCTGATTCTGGCGCTCGGCCATCTCGCGCTGCGCCTCGCCCAGCATCCGCGTGTAGTGTTCGGCATGTTGCAGAAAGCTCTGCTCGGCCACGCGGTCGTTGGACAGCTGGGCATCGCGCGCCAGTGTCAGATATTTCTCGATGATCTGCTGGGGCGTGCCACGCACCTTGCCCTCGGGACCCGAGCTGTCAAAGACGCGGTTTACGATATTGCCCAGCGAACGCTGGCGGTTCGACTTGTTGCGCGAACGGGATTTCGATGATCTCATCACTCTGTCTGTCAGTGGTTCCAGTTTGGTCTGGACGGCGTTGCGGGCGGCATCTGCGGCGAAAGACGCCATACCGTTCAACCCGGCCTTGCACCTGACGGCACGCGGCGCGCGCCAGTCGGTTTCGGCTGTGTCAGGCTGACCCGTGCGGTGGCTTGTCGGCCCCGGCACGATGCCGACTAACCATGCGCGACCGGCCGATACAAGGGAAAACTTGTCCGATTTCCCGCAAAATCGCGACAACCTGCCGTTTCAGGGCTGGAAACCGGCCAGAACGACACGATCCCGCCCATCCAGATCGCGGATCAGGCGGGTTTGCGCCCCGGCCTCGCGGAACAGGCCGGCGACATCGGGCCCCTGGGCAGGCCCGATTTCGACCAGAACATGTCCACCCTCGGTCAGTCGGTCCGCCGCCCCGGCGGCAATGATGCGATAGGCGGCCAGCCCGTCGCCGCCATCTGTCAGGGCGCAATGCGGCTCCCACTGCCGGACATCAGGGGCCAGATCGTCCATCTCGTGCAGCGCAAGATAGGGTGGGTTCGACACGATCAGGTCGAAACGTCCGACAATGCCGTCATACCAGTCGGCCCGCATGAACGATGCCGGCACGCCATTCATCTGGGCATTGGTCCGCGCCACGTCAAGCGCGGCCTGGGAAATGTCGGTGCCCGTCCCTGCCGTGCCGGGCCGTGCCGCCAGCAACGAGATCAGGATCGCGCCGGTGCCGGTGCCCATGTCCAGCAGGTTGCGCCACGGCAGATCCAGCGCCGCCCGAACCAGGGTTTCGGTCTCGGGGCGTGGGTCCAGCGTGTCGCGGGTGACCCGGAAGCGATGGGCGTAGAAGTCGCGAAAGCCCACGATCTGCGCAACCGGTTGCCGCGCGGCGCGGGCGGCGATGTCACGATCAAGACGCGCGATCTCGACCGGGTTCAGATCGCGGTCGTCGACAAGGCGCAAACGCTGCGGCGCGAATCCCAGGATGGCGGCAAGGATGCGATCGGCATCGCGCGCGCCGCCCTCGATACCGGCGGCACGCAGCGCGGCCGCGGCCGCGCGCCGGGCCTGCGACAGTTTCATGCTTCGGCGGCCAGCCGCGCCGCCTGGTCATGGGCGGTCAGCGCGTCGATGATCTCGGCCAGATCACCGGCCATCACCCTGTCCAGTGCATAGAGCGTCAGGTTGATCCGATGATCGGTCATCCGCCCCTGGGGAAAATTGTAGGTGCGGATACGCTCGCTTCGATCGCCGCTGCCGACCTGCGACTTGCGGTCGGCGGCGCGGTCGGCATCGGCCTTCTGGCGCTGCATGTCATAAAGGCGGGCCCGCAGCACGGCCATTGCATTGGCGCGGTTCTGATGCTGCGACTTCTCGCTGCTGGTGACGACGATTCCGGTCGGCAGATGGGTGATCCGCACGGCCGAATCGGTCGTGTTGACATGCTGCCCGCCCGCCCCCGAGGCGCGCATCGTGTCGATGCGGATATCGCCCGCCGGAATGTCGATATCGGCATCCTCGGCGGCTTCGGGCAGGACGGCCACGGTGGCGGCGCTGGTATGGATGCGACCGCCGCTTTCGGTTGCGGGAACACGCTGGACGCGGTGAACGCCGGATTCGTATTTGAGCCTGGCGAACACGCCTTCGCCGGCGATCCGGGCGACGGCCTCCTTGACCCCGCCCAGTTCCGTTTCGGCCAGTTCGAGAACCTGGAAATCCCAGCCTTGCGCCTCGGCGTGGCGGCGATACATGGCCAGCAGATCGCCCGCGAACAACGCGGCCTCGTCGCCGCCCGTGCCGGGCCGGATTTCGAGGATCGCGGGCCGCGCGTCGGCCGCGTCTCGCGGCAGCAGCGCGATCCGCAGCTTCTGTTCCAGCGCGGGCAGCGCCTCGCGCAGTCGGGCCACTTCGTCCTCGGCCAGTTCGCGCATTTCGGGATCGGCCAGCATCGCCTGCGCCTCGGCCATGCCCTCGCGCGCCGTCCGCCATGCCGCGATCTCGTCGACGACCGGTTTCAGCTCGGCATATTCGCGGCTGATCTCGGCGATCCTGGCAGGCTCGGCCCCCGCGTTCAGCCGCGCTTCGAGAAACTCGAAACGCTGAACGATCTGGACAAGGCGGTCTTCGGGAAGCATCCGAACCGCTTACCCAAGCCAGACGGTATCGGCAAGCGACCCGTCCTGTCTCGGTCCTCAAATATCCGCAGGTCCGTGGGCTGGCCGCCGGCCATCGCGGGACGCAATCAGCGCCGGGTCCAGCCGTAAAGCGCGATCAACTCCATCGCGACATGGGCGCCGGCCACCGCCGTCGCGCCGGTCGTGTCATAGGGGGGTGAGACTTCGACCACGTCGCCGCCGATCAGGTCCACACCCGCCAGGCCGCGCAGCAGCGCCGCCGCCTGCCAACTGGCCAGCCCGCCCCAGACCGGGGTTCCCGTGCCCGGCGCGAAGGCCGGGTCCAGCGCATCGATGTCGAAGGTGACATAGACCGGACGATCTGCTACCGCCTCGCGGATGCGGATCTGCGTGGCGTCGATGCCGTCGCGATGGACTCCGGGCGCATCCAGGATGGTCACGCCCAGCGTGTCGGGATTTTCCGTGCGGATGCCGATGCTGACGCTGGACGCGGGATCGACCACGCCTTCGCGGATTGCCTTGTAGAGAAAGGTGCCGTGGTCGATCCGGTCCGGATCGTCATCGACCCAGGTGTCGGAATGGGCGTCGAACTGGATCAGCGCCACTGGCCCGCGCCGGGCCGCGACCGCGCGCAGGATCGGCAGGGTGATGAAGTGATCGCCGCCCAGCGTCACGGGCGCGGCCCCGGCATCCAGGATCTTGCCCACATGCGCCTCGATCCGGGCCGGCACCTCGCGGATATTGGCGTAATCGAAGGCCATGTCACCGTGATCCACGACGCTCAGCAGGCTCAGCGGATCATAGCCCCAGCCATAGGGCGGATCATAGGGTTGCAGGGTCGATGCCTCGCGGATCGCGCGCGGGCCAAAACGGGTGCCGGGACGATTCGTCACCGCCTGATCGAAGGGGATGCCGGTCACGGCAAGATCGACGCCCGCCAGATCCTTGGCATAGCGGCGACGCAGGAAACTGGTCGCGCCGCCAAAGGCATTCTCGTAGGACAGGCCGCGCGCATCGTCGCGCGTGAACGCCTGATCGACCTGGGTCTTCGCATCTTCCAGCGCCATCCGCCGCCTCCTGTCTGCTGTCCCCGCCACGATGCCGGCGCGCGGCGGGCTCGGCAAGGGGCGGACTGGCCCACACGCGCGGCACCGAATCGCCTTGCATCCGCAGCATTCCCGGCTATAAGGCCGCATCCTTCCGCCGAGACATGCAATCCGCGCAACCTCTCGTGGCGGGCGCGGAAGGTCGAAGCCCGCCTATGAAGTGCGCCCGAACCCGAAAGGATCGCCATGCCTCTTTACGAGCATGTGCTGATCGCCCGTCAGGACCTGTCGAACACGCAGGCCGAAGGGCTGATCGAACATTTCTCGACCGTTCTCGCCGATAATGGCGGCAAGGTCGTGGACAACGAATACTGGGGTGTGCGCACCCTCGCCTACAAGATCAACAAGAACCGCAAGGGCCATTACGCCTTCCTGCGCAGCGACGCCCCCTCGGACGCCGTGCAGGAAATGGAGCGACTGGCCCGGCTGCATGACGATGTGATGCGCGTGATGACCATCCGCGTGGACCAGCACGAGGAAGGTCCCTCGATCCAGATGCAGAAGCGCGAAGAGCGCGGCGACCGCCGGGGCGGCGATCGCGGCGACCGTCGCGACCGGAACTGAGGAGATCAGAAAAATGGCGAACAAACCGTTCTTCCGTCGTCGCAAGGTCTGCCCGTTCTCGGGCGATAACGCGCCGAAGATCGACTACAAGGATACCCGTCTGCTGCAACGCTATATCAGCGAACGCGGCAAGATCGTGCCCTCGCGCATCACCGCCGTCTCGGCCAAGAAGCAGCGTGAGCTGGCCCGCGCGATCAAGCGCGCCCGCTTTCTTGCCCTGCTTCCCTATGCCGTGAAGTAAGGAGACCGGAACATGCAAGTCATCCTGCTGGAACGCGTGGCCAAGCTGGGCCAGATGGGCGAAGTGGTGAAGGTGAAAGAGGGTTATGCCCGCAACTTCCTGCTGCCCCAGGGCAAGGCGCTGCGCGCATCCGACGCCAACATCGCTGCCTTCGAGGATCGCAAGATCCAACTGGAAGCACGCAATTCCGAAACCAGGGCCGAGGCCGAAAAGATCGCCAAGTCGCTGGACGGCAAGACCTTCGTGGTCATCCGCTCGGCTTCGGATGCCGGCGCGCTTTACGGGTCGGTGACGACTCGCGACGTGGCCGACACCGCGACCGAGGCGGGTTTCAGCATCGACCGCAAGCAGGTCGTGCTGGGCAACCCGATCAAGGATCTGGGTCTGCACGTCGTCAACGTCGTGCTGCACCCCGAAGTCACCGCCGACGTGACCCTGAACGTCGCCCGCTCGCCCGAAGAGGCCGAGCTTCAGGCGCAGGGCAAATCGATCCAGGACCTGGCGGCCGAAGCCGATGCCGAAGCCGAATTCGAGATCTCGGAGCTGTTCGACGATATCGGCGGCGCATCGGACGAAGACGACGCGGAAGATCGCTGATCTTTCCTCCGCGAATACACAAAGATCGAAGCCGCGTCGGGAAACCGGCGCGGTCTTTCATTCGTTCGGTCGGAAATTGTGTCCGGGCGGATCTGCTTCTAGCATGGACCAGTTGACATGTGACCGTCCCCGGACGGTTTTCGCCCCGATGACCGAGGTTAGAGAAATGACCGATCCGCTGAGCCGACTTCTGGACCAAAACGACTGGCTGCTGGCCGATGGCGCGACCGGGACCAACCTGTTCAACATGGGACTGGAATCGGGCGAGCCGCCGGAATTGTGGAATGTCGATCAGCCCGACAGGATCCGCACGCTGTATCGCGGCGCGGTCGAGGCCGGGTCCGACCTGTTCCTGACCAATTCCTTCGGCGGCAATGCCAGCCGCCTGAAGCTGCACAAGGCCCAGGGCCGGGTGGCCGAACTGAACCGCGCAGCGGCCGAACTGGGGCGCGAGGTGGCCGACAGGGCGGGCCGGGCGGTAATCGTCGCCGGCAGCATCGGCCCCACGGGCGAGATCATGGCGCCCATGGGAACCCTGACCCGCGAGGCCGCGGTCGAGATGTTCCACGAACAGGCCGAGGCTCTGAAGGACGGGGGTGCGGACGTTCTCTGGGTCGAGACGATCAGCGCCTTCGAGGAATTCGGCGCCGCGGCCGAGGCCGCGAGGCTGGCCGGGATGCCCTGGTGCGGCACGATGAGCTTCGACACCGCCGGCCGTACGATGATGGGCGTGACTTCGGCCGAGCTGGCCGCCTCGGTCGAAAAGCTGGCCAATCCGCCCGTCGCCTATGGCGCGAATTGCGGCGTCGGCGCCGCCGATCTGCTGCGGACGGTGACGGGTTTCGCCGCCTCGGGCAACGAGCGCCCGCTTATCGCCAAGGGCAATGCCGGGATACCGCGATTCGAGGCGGGTCACATCCATTACGACGGCACGCCGGATTTGATGGCCGATTACGCCTGCCTCGCCCGCGATCTGGGCGTCAGGATCATCGGCGGCTGCTGCGGCACCATGCCCGATCACCTGCGCGCCATGCGCGAGGCGCTGGAAACCCGCCCGCGCGGCGATCGCCCCTCGCTGGAAACCATTGCGTCACAGCTGGGCGGGTTCAGTTCGTCCAGCGACGGCACCGGCGAGGGCGGTCCCGTGCGCGAGCGGCGCGGCCGCCGGCGCGGCTAGCGCAGCCAGTTCGCGGCAAAAGTCACCTCATCTGCCGCAGCCAGATGCCGGACCCGGTCCAGTTCCGCCGACAGCCCGGCCATGCGTGCCTTGCCCATCCGCACCCCGGTTTCGGGCCAGAAGGCGCGAACCGCCAGCGTCCTGCCCTCGCGTTTCGCATCCAGCCGCCCGATCAGGCGATCACCCTGCATGACCGGAAAGACGTAATAGCCGAATCGCCGCTGCGTTTCGGGCACGAAGATCTCGATCCGGTAGTGGAAACCGAACAGCCTCTCGGCGCGGGTCCGGTCGCGCAGGGCCGGATCGAAGGGCGACAGCAGCCGCACGCGATTGGACGGCTCGGGCAGCGACCGGGCCGCGTCCAGCATTGCCGGCGACGTCAGACTGCGGCGGCGCGACCCATCGGCCATTTCCACATCAACCTCGATGATGCGGCCCCGCGCCAGCGCCCCGGCGCACCATGATTTCGCCTCGGCGGGGGTGGCAATGGCAAAGAAGGCGGCCAGTTCGCCGCTGCTGGCAAAGCCCAGCCGCGACAGCGCCCGAGACAGGGCCCAATCGACGATCTCGGCATCATCGAGCCGCCGGTTCAGATGCTCGGCCGGGATAACCCGCTGGGCCAGGTCGTAATACTTGCGAAAGCCCGCGCGGTGGCAGATTGCCAGCCGACCCGACCGCCACAGGAATTCCAGCGCGGTCTTCGAGGGATGCCATTCCCACCAGCCTGACGAGGCTTTCTTGTCGCCGCCGCCCACCTCCAGGGACGAGGCCGGCCCATGATCGGCCACCTGTTGCAGAACCCCGTCAATCTCGGCGTCCCAACCCTTGCCGCGCCACCCCGGCCAGCGCAGGCGCATCCGCGCCTCGTCGCGCGCGAATTTCAGCCGCCACATCGGGTAGAACTGCATCGGGATGACCGAGGCGTCATGGGTCCAGTGTTCGAATGCCGAGCGGCGGTGCGAGACCAGGCGCGACAGGCCCCGCGGCCGGTATTGCCCGCGCCGGGACCACAGGATCAGGTCATGGGCGCGGGCCAGGGTGTTGACGCTGTCCACCTGCACGAAGCCCAGATCGTCCAGCACCGATTGCAGATCGGCGCCCTGGCCGGGGCCGGATGCCGGGCGCAGCAGCAGATGCCGGTCCAGAAACAGGCGGCGGGCGGTCTGATTGTCCAGAAACGGGCGCATCGGGTCACTCTGGCGCGATCGCGCGCGTCAGAACAGGGACAATTGATCGCCCGCACGCGGCGGCGGCCCGAAGCGCGAACAATCCAGCGGCGGGCTGCCCTCGCGATAGCCCAGTCGCTTGCGCGCCAGGCGAAAGCGTTGCAAGGCCAGTTGCGCCTCGACCCCCTCGCCCTTGAAGCGGTGACCGAAGCGCGGATCGTTGTCGCGTCCGCCCCGCATCGCCTGGACCCGGTTCATGATATGGGCGGCCATGCCGGGACGGTGACGTTCCAGCCAGTCGCGGAACAGCGGCGCGACCTCGTAGGGCAGGCGCAGCGGGATCATGCTGGCGGTGGTCGCGCCGGCCTCGCGCGCGGCAGTCAGGATCGCCTCGATCTCGGGTTCGGTCAGGACCGGGATCACGGGCGCGACCATGACCCGCACCGGCACGCCCGCCCGCGACAATTCGCGGATCATCCGCAACCGGGTCGCGGGTGCGGGCGCGCGCGGCTCCATCGCGCGTGCCAGATCCTGCTGCAGCGTGGTGATGCTGATGCCGACGGCCGCCTGATCCCTGGCCGCCATCTCGGCCCACAAGTCCAGGTCGCGCAGGACGGTCTGGCCGCGCGTCACCAGTGTCGCCGGATGATTCCAGTCCCGCAGCACCCGCAGGATACCGGGCATGATCGCCAGCTTCGCCTCGATCGGCTGATAGGGATCGGTATTGGTGCCAAGCGCGATCGGTGCGGGCCTGTAGGATGGGCGGGCCAGTTCGCGTTCCAGCAGCCGCGCGGCATCGGGCTTGGCGGTGATCCTGGTTTCGAAATCCAGCCCGGGCGACAGGCCCAGATAGGCGTGGCTCGGCCGCGCATAGCAATAGATGCAGCCGTGTTCGCAGCCGCGATAGGGATTGATCGACCGGTCGAACGAGATATCGGGCGAGGTGTTTCGGGTGATGATGCTGCGCGGCTGTTCGGTCACGACTTCGGTGCGCAGCAGCGTCTCGTCCTCGGGGATCTCCCAGCCGTCATGCTCGCGCGCGCGGCTATGGACCTCGAACCGGCCATCGGGCCGGGTATCGGCTCCGCGGGCCTTCAGGCGCTCATCGGGATTTCTGGGCGGCAACATGCGGCAAATCTAGAACATTATGGCAACACTTTCCAGCGATTCGACACACAAGTCGCGCGCGGGATCCGCCATGTCGCTTTGCAGCTTTCCAATTTCGTCAAATCGCGTCCATTTCGCGGTGAAACGCATCAGGAGTCGTGCCGATGGCCCAGAACGACGACGAGATCATCCTGTCCGAACTGGATGACGACGAGCTTGTCCAGCAGATGATGGACGACCTCTATGACGGTCTGAAGGACGAGATCGAGGAAGCCGTCCACATCCTGCTGGACCGTGGCTGGGCGCCCTATGACGTGCTGACCAAGGCGCTGGTCGCGGGCATGACCATCGTCGGCCATGATTTCCGCGACGGCATCCTGTTCGTGCCCGAAGTGTTGCTGGCGGCGGGTGCGATGAAGGGCGGCATGGCCATTCTGAAACCGCTTCTGGCCGAAACCGGCGCGCCGCGCATGGGCAAGATGGTGATCGGAACCGTCAAGGGCGACATCCACGACATCGGCAAGAACCTGGTCTCGATGATGATGGAGGGCGCCGGCTTCGAGGTGGTCGATCTGGGCATCAACAACCCGGTCGAGAATTATCTGGAAGCCATTGCGCGGGAAGAGGCCGACATCCTGGGCATGTCGGCCCTGCTGACCACCACCATGCCCTATATGAAGGTCGTGATCGACACGATGAAGGAAAGGGGTATTCGCGACGACTACATCGTGCTGGTCGGCGGCGCGCCCCTGAACGAGGAATTCAGCCGTGCCATCGGCGCCGACGCCTATTGCCGGGATGCGGCCGTCGCGGTGGAAACCGCCAAGACCTTCATCGCGCGCAGGCACAACCAGCTTTCGGCGGGTTGATGTCCTTCGGACGGGCGCACATGACCTGTGCGACGCCTTCACGTTGAACTTCGGCCGCGCGCATCACATCTTGGCTGCAACCACGGCAGCCGACAGGAGATGTGATGAACGACGACTACACCCCGCCGAAGGTCTGGACCTGGGAAAAGGAAAACGGCGGACAATTCGCCAGCACCAACCGACCGGTCGCCGGGCCGACCCATGACAAGCCCTTGGCCGTCGGCAAGCATCCCATCCAGCTTTATTCGCTGGCCACGCCGAACGGGCAGAAGGTCACGATTCTGCTGGAGGAATTGCTGGAGGCCGGCAAGTCCGCCGACTACGACGCCTGGCTGATCAGGATCGGCGATGGCGACCAGTTCGGCAGCGGTTTCGTCGAGGTGAACCCCAATTCGAAGATCCCCGCCCTGATGGATCATTCCGTGACGCCGCCGCGCCGCGTCTTCGAATCGGGCGCGATCCTGCTGTATCTGGCCGAAAAGTTCGATGCCTTCCTGCCGCATGACCCCAGCCTGAGGACCGAGACCCTGAACTGGCTGTTCTGGCAAATGGGTTCGGCCCCCTATCTGGGCGGCGGTTTTGGCCATTTCTATCATTATGCGCCAACGAAGATCGAATATGCGATCGACCGTTTCGCGATGGAGGTGAAACGCCAGCTTGACGTGCTGGACCGCCATCTGGCCGATCATCGTTTCATGGCGGGCGATGAATACACGATTGCCGATATGGCGATCTGGCCCTGGTATGGTCGGTTGATCAGAGGCGGCGCCTATGGCGACGCGGCAACCTTCCTTGACGGCGCCAGCTATACCAGCGTCGCCCGCTGGGAAGCCGAAATTGCCGCCCGCCCCGCCGTCAAACGCGGCATCATGGTGAACAGGACCTCGGGCGAGCCGTCCGGGCAGTTGTGGGAACGCCACGACGCATCGGATTTCGCGACCAGGACGCAGGACAAGCTGGATCCGCAATCCTGACAGCGGAAAGCCCGGGACCGGCCCGGGCTTTCCCTGTTTTCCGTCCCCCGCGATCAGTTGCGGGTGCGATCCACCATCTTGCCCTTGCTGATCCAGGGCATCATCTCACGCAGCTTGGCGCCGACCTTTTCGATCTGGTGTTCGTCGTTGATCCGGCGCGTGGCCTTGAACGACGGCTGACCGACGCTGTTTTCCTGCATGAAATCGCGCACGAACTTGCCCGACTGGATGTCGCGCAGAACCGCCTTCATCCGCGCCTTGGTTTCGTCATAGGGCAGGATGCGCGGGCCGCTGACATATTCGCCGTATTCGGCCGTGTTGCTGATCGAATAGTTCATGTTGGCGATGCCGCCCTCATAGATCAGGTCCACGATCAGTTTTACCTCGTGCAGGCATTCGAAATAGGCCATCTCCGGCTCGTAGCCGGCCTCGACCAGCGTCTCGAATCCCATGCGGATCAGTTCGACCAGACCGCCGCACAGCACCGCCTGTTCGCCGAACAGGTCGGTCTCGCATTCCTCGCGGAAATTGGTCTCGATGATGCCCGAACGGCCGCCGCCGATGGCCGAGCAGTAGGACAGGCCCAGATCCATCGCCTTGCCCGACGCGTCGTTGTGCACCGCGACCAGGCATGGCACGCCGCCGCCCTTGACGTATTCGCCGCGCACGGTGTGGCCGGGGCCCTTGGGGGCCATCATGATCACATCGACACCGGGCTTCGGCTCGATCAGGCCGAAATGCACGTTCAGACCGTGGGCGAAGGCGATCGCTGCGCCCTCACGCAGATTGTCGTGAACGTGTTTCCGGTAGGTCTCGGCCTGCAATTCGTCCGGCATGGTGAACATGATCAGATCGCACCAGGCGGCTGCCTCGGCGATGCCCATGACCTTCAGGCCCTCAGCCTCGGCCTTCTTCGCCGAGGGGCTGCCCTCGCGCAGGGCGATGACGACGTTCTTGGCGCCGGAATCGCGCAGGTTCAGGGCATGGGCGTGGCCTTGCGACCCATAGCCCAGGATCGCGACCTTCTTGTCCTTGATCAGGTTCACGTCACAATCGCGGTCATAGTAAACACGCATCGGTTCTTCCTTTCCTCTCGATCAGCGGGTTTTACGATCAATCGGGACAAGACGTTTGGTCATTCTGATCGAAATATGGCAATAAAGCGCGAAGATCATGCCTGTTGACCCTTCATGTGAATAATTCATGCACGACGCCACCGACCGCCGCATCCTGCGCCATCTTCTGGCCGATCCCGACGCCCCGAACAGCGATCTGGCGCAGCGGGCGGGCGTCACGCAGGCCAGCTTGTGGCGGCGGCTGGACAGGATGCGCGCGACAGGGATCATCGCGGCGATCCAGGGCCGCATCGACTGGCGCGCGCTTGGCTACGAAGTGCAGGTCAGCCTGCGCTTCACGCTGGACAAGACCGATCCGCGCGCTTTCGACGACTTCATCGCCGCCGCCCGCGAGGTGCCCGAGGTCCTGGAAATCCAGACCTTCCTCGGCAGCGTCGATCTGCGTCTGTCGGTGATCGCGCGGGACATGGCGCATTGGCAGCAAATCTATCGCGACCGGATCCTGCGGCTACCGCATGTCTCGGACAGCGACGCGTTGATGCTGGTGTCGACGATCAAGGACAGCGTGGAGCTGGCGCTGTGAGCGACCTGGACCCGACCGATCTGGCGATCCTGCGCATCCTCGCCTCTGACGCGACCACAAGCGCCGCCCGGATCGGGCGCGCGGTCGGCATCGGCCAGCCCGCCGCATGGCGGCGCATCCGCAAGCTGACCGATCAGGGCATTCTTGCCGGGCGGCGCGTGGTGGTGGACAACACCGCCCTCGGTTTCGGGGTGTCGGTATTCCTGGGTGTGCGGCTTGCCACCAAGGGCCGAACAAGCCTGGAAGATTTCGAACGCGCCGTGACCGCGATCCCCGAGGTCCAGATCGTCCAGCACGTCCTTGGCCAGTTCGACTATCGCCTGCGCGTCACCGCCCGCGACATATCCGATTTCGAACGCATCCTGCGTCGCCGGATCATGACCCTGCCCGGCGTCGGGCAGGTCGAGGCGAATGTGATGCTGTCCGAAGAACGCCGACCGGGTCCGCTGGGCGCGCCCGACTGAACGAATCGCGGCCCGGTGCGTTGGACCCAAGGTTCAGTCCAAGGAGAATGCCATGGCCCGAAGCGCCGCCCTTTACCGAATGGTCATGCCCAAGCATCTCTGCCCCTATGGCCGCAAGTCCAAGTGGCTGCTGGAACATAACGGCTACCAGGTCGAGGATCACCCGCTGCGCACCCGCGAGGAAACCGACGATTTCATGCGGAAACATGAGGTCGAGACGACCCCGCAGGCCTGGATCGACGGCAAGCGGATCGGCGGTTATGATGATCTCCGTGCCTTCTTCGGCAAGCCTCTGCCTGACGCGGAAACAACCAGCTACACGCCGGTAATCGCCATCTTCGCCGTCTCGGCGCTGATCGCGCTGGCGATCTTCGCCTTCGCCGGCGGGCCGCTCTGGATGGTGCTGCCGCATTTCGCCGCAACCGCGATGGTCCTGCTGGGTCTGCAAAAACTGCAAGACGTGGAAAGTTTTTCCACGATGTTCCTGAACTACGATCTGCTGGCCCAGAAATGGGTGCCCTACGGCTATGTTTATCCGTTTCTCGAAACCGGCGCGGGACTGCTGATGATCGCGGGGCTGCTGCCCTGGCTGTCCGGCCCCGTGGCCTTGTTCATCGGCTGTTTCGGCGCATGGTCGGTCTTTCGCGCCGTCTATATCGAGAAACGCGAACTGAAATGCGCCTGCGTCGGCGGCAACAGCAACGTGCCGCTGGGCTTCGTGTCGCTGACCGAAAATCTGGTGATGATCGCCATGGGCCTGTTCACGCTGACGCGGCTATTTGTGATCTAGGCCCGTCGGTCGCGATGCAGGATATACAGGCCCGAGCCGAGGATGATGGCAGTGCCGATCCAGGTCCAGGCATCAGGCAGGCTGCCGAAAAAGATCAGGCCGACAAGGGTCGCGCCGACGATTTCCAGATATTGCAGCGGCGCCAGCGTGCTGGCCTCGCAGCGGCTGAAGGCGAAGGTGATCAGCAGGAAGGCCGCCGCGAACAATATCGCCGCAGCAGGGACGGCCAGTTGCACCCAGACCGGTGCCAGGAAATACGAAGGCCCGCCACGGCCGGACAAGGCGGCCGTCAGCGCGGCAAGAGCGGCCAGCAGGGCCGCCGTCAGCGTCGCGCCGATCTGGAGGCTCAGCGCCGATTGCCGCATGCTGGCGCGCCGCAGCACGATCATGTTCGCCGCATAGGCCAGCGCCGCCAGGGCCGGCATCAGGGCGACCGGGCCGAAGATCTGGAAATTCGGCCGGATCACGATCAGCGCGCCGATCAATCCCACGCCGACCGCGACCAGCCGACGCGGGCCGGGCACCTCGCCCAGAAACGGTCCGGCCAGCAGGGTCAGCAGCAGCGGTTCGACGAAGAAGATCGCGATGGCGGTGGCAATCGGCATCCGCTGGAAGGCCGAGATCAGCAGGAACGAGATGGTGATCAGCAACAGGCCAGAGAACACCGCCGCCCCCGAGACCGGCGGACCGCCCAGCCTGCGCCGCGCCAGGATGGCGACGGGGCCGAACAGCATCCCGTTGGCGACGCTGCGCCACAAGGTGACCTCGAACGGTCCGGCAAAGCTCATCAAAGCCTTCGAGATCGCGTCGCCGGCCGGCAGGATCAGCATCGCCACGGCCATCGCCCCAAGGCCAAGCGCCCTTTGATCGTCAGACGCGGCCAATACTATTCGGGCACCACCCGCACCGCGCCCCTGGCCGCGCTGGTGGTCATCGCGGCATAGGCGCGCAGCGCGGTCGAGACCTTGCGCCGGCGCGGTCTTGCAGGCTTCCAGCCCCACGCCTCGCGATCTTCCCGGCGGGCGGCCAGCGTGGCGTCATCGACCTCCAGCGCGATCACCCGGTTGGGAATGTCGATGCGGATCAGGTCTCCCTGTTCGACCAGACCGATCGTGCCGCCCTCGGCCGCCTCGGGCGAGACATGGCCGATCGACAGCCCCGATGAGCCGCCCGAGAACCGCCCGTCCGTGACCAGCGCACAGGCCTTTCCCAGCCCCTTCGATTTCAGGTAGCTGGTGGGATACAGCATTTCCTGCATGCCTGGTCCGCCCCGCGGCCCCTCATAGCGGATCAGCACGACCTCGCCTTCCCTGACCTTGCCGGTCAAGATGCCCGAAACCGCGTCATCCTGGCTTTCGAAAATATGCGCCGGACCGGTGAAGGTCAGGATCGATTCGTCCACGCCCGCCGTCTTCACGATGCAGCCATCCTCGGCCAGATTGCCATACAGGACAGCCAGCCCGCCATCGCGCGAAAAGGCGTGGGCGGCATCGCGGATCACGCCGCCCGCACGGTCCAGATCGACGCTGTCATAGCGGCGGTCCTGCGAAAAGGCGGTCTGCGTGGGCACGCCGCCGGGCGCGGCGCGATAGAAATCATGGACGGATGCGGCGTCCGTGCGCGCCACGTCCCAGCGGTCCAGCGCCCGTGCCAGCGTGCCGGAATGAACGTTGCCGACCGAGGTGTCCAGCAGCCCGGCCCGGTCCAGTTCGCCCAGGATCGCCATGATGCCGCCGGCGCGGTGGACATCTTCCATATGCACATCCGACTTGGCCGGTGCGACCTTGCACAGGACCGGCACCTGTCGCGACAGCTTGTCGATATCGGACATGGTGAAATCCACCTCGCCCTCATGCGCGGCGGCCAGCAGATGCAGCACGGTGTTCGTGGACCCGCCCATCGCGATATCCAGCGTCATCGCGTTCCTGAAGGCGTTGAATCCGGCGATGGAACGCGGCAGGACCGAGGCATCGTCGCCCTCGTAATACCGCCGCGCCAGATCGACGATCAGGTGTCCCGCCTCGACGAACAGCCGCCTGCGGTCGGCATGGGTGGCCAGGGTCGAGCCGTTGCCGGGCAGCGACAGGCCCAAGGCCTCGGTCAGGCAGTTCATCGAATTGGCGGTGAACATGCCCGAGCATGACCCGCAGGTCGGGCAGGCGGATCGTTCGATGGCGGCCACATCGGCCTCGGACACGCTGTCATCGGCGGCGGCGACCATGGCATCGACCAGATCCAGCGTCTTGACGCGGCCATCCTCCAGCACGACCTTGCCAGCCTCCATCGGCCCGCCCGAAACGAACACGACCGGGATGTTCAGCCGCAGCGCCGCCATCAGCATTCCCGGCGTGATCTTGTCGCAATTGCTGATGCAGATCATCGCGTCGGCGCAATGGGCATTGACCATGTATTCCACGCTGTCGGCGATGATCTCGCGCGAGGGCAGCGAATACAGCATCCCGTCATGGCCCATCGCAATCCCGTCATCGACGGCGATGGTGTTGAATTCCTTGGCGATGCCGCCGGCTGCCTCGACTTCGGCCGCGACCAGCTGGCCCAGATCCTTCAGATGGACATGGCCCGGCACGAACTGGGTGAAGCTGTTGACGATGGCGATGATGGGTTTGCCGAAATCCTCGTCCCGGACGCCTGTCGCGCGCCACAAGCCGCGTGCGCCAGCCATGTTGCGGCCATGGGTTGTGGTGCGGGAACGATAGGCGGGCATGGCTGATCTCCTGTGGCTGGCGGTCCTTTAACACCGCCTCTGCCGGAAGGAAATTGCCCTGTGCGACGTCTGGGCCGTGCCATCTGCCGCCCTGCCGGCAGGCGTCACGATGACAGCTTCATCACCAGAATGCCGGTCCCGATCAGCGCGGCCGCGGCCAGCCGGCCGGCGCTGACGGCCTCGCCGAACAGCGCGATTCCCAGCAAGAAACTGCCGATGGCACCGATCCCCGTCCAGACCATGTAGGCGGTGCCCAGCGGCAATTGCCGCATGGCAACCGCCAGCAGCCAGAACGAGCCGACCATTCCGGCCAGCATGATCGCGGTGGGCAGCGGGCGGGTCAGGCCGTGCGACTGCTTCATCGCAGCGGCCCAGACGATTTCCAGCAGACCGGCGATGATGAGAATGATCCAGGGCATGGCAACGACCTCAGGCGGGCCGGGTCGTCCCGGCAATGCAGATCATGAAGGCGAGGTCGTCCCCGGAACCAGCCAGATGGGTCCGGTTGGCGGCGCTTTCAAGGCCGTCCGCCGACGCCCCGTTCCGTTTCGCGGGGGGCCCTGCGCGGGCAAGCCGCGGGTTTCAGCGCAGCCCCAGACCGGCCCGCATCATCATCCGTCGCACCGGACCGATGCCATAAAGCCCGCCCAGTGCGGCCGCCCTGAGGTCGCGCAGCGGCCGCGCCTGCGCTTGGCTGGCGCGATTCAGCGTATCAATGCCCAGAAGCCTTGCATGGGCTTCGGGCCGACGGGAACGGTCATAGGCCGCAAGCCCTGCCGCATCGCCCGGCGCCGCGCGCATCAGATCCAGCAGCGCGGTCAGATCCGCCAGGCTCATGTTCAGTCCCTGCGCGCCGATCGGCGGCAGGACATGGGCTGCCTCGGCGATCAGCGCGGTGCGCGGGCCGCAGAACCGGTCCGCGATCTGGCTGATGATCGGCCATTCGGTCAGCCGTGTCGCCTGGGTCAGATGTCCCATGACCCCGGCCGAACGCGCGTTCAGGGCCGCCTCGAATTGCTCTGGCGGCAGCGCGGCCAGACGCGCGGTTTCGCGCCCGTTTTCCATCCAGACCACGGCTGAACAGGGCCGCCCGTCGCGATCGGACAGCGGCACCAGCGTGAAGGGACCGCCCGAGCGATGCACCTCGGTCGAGACGTTGCCGTGCGGCTGCTCATGCGTGACGGCGAATGCCAGCGCCTTCTGGCCATGGCGGAACGTCCGCACGCCGATGCCCAGGGCCTGCCGCACGGGTGAATCGCGCCCATCGGCGCCGATCAGCAGCCGGACGCGCAGGCGCCGACCATCGGTCAACGTGACCAGCGCCGCCTCGTCGCGCGCGACCACCCCGGCGGTGCCGGTTCCGGGCTGGAACCGCACGTTCTGCAACTGGCCCAGCCGGGCCGCAATCTCGCGGCGCAGCAACCAGTTGGGCAGGTTCCAGCCGAAAGGCGCGTCGCCGATCTCGGCGGCATCGAAATCGCGGATCAGCCGCGGCTCGGGGCGCGCGCCGCCCGCATCCACGATCCGCATGACCTGCAAGGGCGTCGCATGGGGCGCCAGCCGGTCCCAGAGTCCGATCCGCCGCAGCAGATCGACCGAAGGGGCCAGAAAGGCGGTGGTGCGCAGATCGGCCCCCGAGGCGCCTGCATCCGTGACCGGAGGCGCGGGATCGACGCACAAGACCGACAAGCCCTCGGCGCCGAACGCGGCCGCGGCGATCAGCCCGGCGATTCCGCCGCCCGAGACGAGGACATCGACCTCATCGGCGGCAGGTTTCCTGATCATCGACATCGGCGGCCCCGGACATTGCGATCCCGGCCGCCATTCTGCCCCGGCGGCTGCCCGGGGACAATCCGGCACAGGAACGCTTCGAGGTCGCCGATCCGGTGATCGACGTGATTGCCGATCTCGGCCTCGGGCGCGCTGTCGTTCGGACCGTGGCGCCCCGGCCCGACCAGAACCGTCCGCATCCCCAGCCGGTGCGGCACGCGCAGATTGCGCGGGTCGTCCTCGAAAAAGACGGCGCGGGCGGGGTCGATCCCGGCCATGTCGATCACCGCCTCGTAGGCGCGGGGATCGGGCTTGGGGTGGAAATGCGTCTCCTCGACGCCAAAGACAGCCTCGAAGACGTCCAGCCCCCGCGCCGCCAGAACCCTGGCGGCATAGGCGCTGTCGGCATTGGTATGGACGATCTTGCGCCCCGGAAGGGCCGCGATGGCGCGGGCCAGTCCGGGCGCGGGCACGAGGCCGGTGAAGTCGATGTCATGGACATGGCCCAGATAGGCGGCAGGGTCGATCGCATGTTCGGCCATCAGTCCGGCCAGCGTCGTGCCGTGCCGCATCCAGTAATCGCGGCGCAGCCGGTCGGCGGCCTCGCGTTCGACGGACAGCATGCGCATGACCCATTCGGTCATCCGCGCCTCGATCTGCGGGAACAGCGCCATCTCGGGCGGATAGAGCGTGTTGTCCAGATCGAAGATCCAGATATCGGCTTCGGCGAAATCCATGACCCTGCCTAGACCGGTATGCTCGCGCTTGCAATTCGCGCCGGCGCGGCCAATCGTGGCGCCCATGAAGGACGCCTATTCCCTGATCCTGACGGCCATCGAGGCCGGCACCTATCGCCCCGGCGACCGGCTGGTCGAATCCGAACTGGCCGAGCGGTTCGGCGTCAGCCGCACCCCGGTCCGCGAGGCCCTGCAACGGCTGGAGACGCAGGCAATGCTGGTCCGCGACGGACGCAGCCTGATCGTCGCCTCGCTGGATCACAACCAACTGGCCGAGCTTTACACCGTGCGCGCCGAACTGGAGGCGCTGGCCGCGCGCCTGGCCGCCCGCCACGCCACCCCCGAAGAGGTGCGCGTTCTGGCGCAGATGCTGGACGAGGATCAGAAATGCGTCCGCAACCCCGAGGCGCTGGCTCGCGCCAACAAGCGGTTTCACCACCAGATTCATCTGGCCTCGCACAACCGATACCTGGTGCAGCAACTGGACCTTGTCCATCGCAGCATGGCGCTGATGGCGCGCACCTCGCTGGCAGCCGAGGGCCGCAGCGAAACCGCGCTGGTCGAACATCGCCGGATCGTCGAGGCAATTGCGGCCGGCGATGGCGCGGCGGCGGATTCGGCCCTGCGCAGACATATCTCGATGGCCTGGGAGACAAGGCTGAAACTGGAGGCGCAGGCCGATCATGACTGAACCCCCGCTGATCATGGCCGAGGCCGATCCCAAGAACCTGATCCGCGAAAGCTTCCGCATCGAGGGAATCGGAATTGGCGAATGCCGATCGATCTTCGTGGACTGGGCCCTGTCGCTGCCTCCGGGCGTCGATGCGGTCCGGGCGATCCGGTTTCTGCTGGATCACTACGCGCCCAAGGCCGCGCCGGGCGATCAGCCCCATCCGATGGTCGGCGTTCTGGTCGAGGGCGCGCAGGCGCGGGCCGGGGGGCAGCCCCGGCGGCGCGGAGGTCGGGCGGCGCGGGTTCCCGGCTGAGAGATGCGGCTGATCGAGACCGAGGCCGATCTGGCCCTTGGCGCGGCCCATCTGGCGGCGGTCTGCCCGGTCTGGGCACGGGTGCTTCCGCGGCTTGGCCCGCTGCCGCTGCGCCGCAGCGGCGACGGCTTCGAGGCCATTGCCCAGGCCATTACCGGTCAGCAGATTTCGGTCGCGGCCGCTGCCTCGATCTGGGCGCGGATGCAGGCGGCGGGGCTGGTCGCGCCCGAGGCCATCGCGGCGGCCGATGACGATGCCCTGCGCGCAACCGGACTGTCGCGGCCCAAGCTGCGCTACCTGAAGGGGATCGCGAACGCGGGACTGGACTGGCAGGGGCTGCGCACGCTGTCCGATGACAGGGCCATCGCCGCGCTGGTCGCCCTGCCCGGAGTCGGGACATGGACGGCGGAGATCTATCTGAAATTCGCGCTCGGCCGGGCCGACGTGCTGGCCGCGGGCGATCTGGCGCTGCAAGAGGCCGCGCGCATGATGTATGGGCTGGAGGCCCGTCCCGGCCCCGCCGCCCTGCGCGCGCTGTCGCAGCCCTGGCGGCCCTGGCGCGCGGTTGCGGCGCGCGGGCTGTGGGCCTATTACCGGCAGGCCAAAGGACGCGAGGGAATTCGATGACCGACCTGACATCCGCCCGCAAGGGCCCCGAAAAGGCCGATGCCGTCGTGGTCTTCCTGCACGGCTACGGCGCCGATGGGGCCGATCTTCTGGGCCTTGCCGACCCGCTGTCGCCGCATCTGCCGGGCACGGCCTTCCATGCCCCCGACGCGCCGGAACGCAGCATCAACAATCCGATGGGCTATCAGTGGTTTCCGATCCCCTGGCTGGACGGCTCGACCGAGGCGCAGGCGCAAGCGGCAATGGGTCGGTCGATCACCGCGTTGAACGCTTTTCTGGACAGGGTTCTGGCCGATGAGGGGCTGGAAGCGGACCGCATGATCGTGATCGGCTTTTCGCAGGGCACGATGATGGCGCTGCATGTGCTGCCGCGCCGGGACGCCGAAGTGGCGGGCATCGTCGGCTTTTCCGGCCGGTTGCTGGTGCCCGAGATGCTGGAGGACGAGGCCCGCGTCAAGCCTCCGGTCCTGCTGATCCACGGCGACCAGGACCCGATGGTGCCGTTCCAGGACATGGGGCTGGCGGGCGATGCGCTGCAGGCCGCCGGGTTCGAGGTCTTCGCCCATGTCATGGAGGGCACCGGCCACGGCATTGCGCCGGACGGGCTGTCCGTGGCGCTGGCCTTTATCAAGGACCGGCTGGGGAAATAGGGCCGACGGACAGGCGGCCGTGACGAAGATCTCTCAGCCCCAGATCGCGGGATCGGCCAATTCGACCGAATTGCCCGCCGGATCGCGAAAATACAACGAGCGGGCGCCATTCGGCCAGCGAAAGTCGGCCTCGATCTCGATACCATGCGCGAGCAGATGGTCGCGCCAGGCGTCCAGAGTTTCGGGACCGGCGGCCAGACAGACATGGCCCGGCCCGCGCGCGCCATGGGGCGGCACCGGCAGTGTCGCATCCGGTGCCGGTGGCGTTTCGGTGGCGTCTGGGCGGAAGACCAGCAGAACCTGCGGGGGCGGCCCATCGCTGACCCGGAAGAAGACGTGCCGTCCGGGAACGGACTGAAAATCGCAAAGCCCCATCACCTCCCGCCAGAACCTCGTGGCGGCCTCCAGATCGTCGGCATAGAGCGCGCTTTCCAGCGTGCCCAGAAGGGGCGGGGCTGTGGTGGTCATGGCCGCATTCTGCCACGCGGCCGGGCAGCGGGCAAATCGTCACGCTGTCGTCACGCAAACGCGCTATCCGATCGGTGGTTCGAATACATGCGGGGGCTTGCCAGACGGGTAGCCCGATATATAGTCGGTCCCGTGGATAGACCAAGGCCCCGGACCTTGCCAATTCGGGACCGGCTGGAAAAGGCGACATGCTGAACGAGCGTCATCATACGGATTTCCGGACCCATTTCGTTCGCGAACCCGCCGGTCTGCGCCATCACCCGGCGCTGGTGCTGAATGCCGATTACCGGCCGCTCAGCTATTATCCGCTATCGCTGTGGCCTTGGCAGGAAGCGATCAAGGCGGTGTTTCTGGACCGGGTCGCGATCATCGCCGAATATGACGAGGTGGTCCGAAGTCAGCGGCAGGCTTTCCGGATACCCTCGGTCGTCGTCTTGAAAGATTACATAAAACCCCAGAAGCGCGTGGCTTTCACGCGCTTCAATCTTTTTCTCCGGGACGAATTCTGCTGCCAGTATTGCGGCGCCAAGGGCGATCTGACCTTCGATCACGTCGTGCCCCGCTCGCGCGGCGGCGTCACCAGTTGGGAAAACGTGGTCGCCGCCTGTTCGCCCTGCAATCTGCGCAAGGCCAACCGCAGCCTGCGTCATTCGGGGATGAACCTGCGTCGCAAGCCGCGCCAGCCGAGCCCCGGCGAAATGCACGCCGTCGGGCGGCGTTTCCCCCCCAACCACCTGCATGACAGCTGGATGGATTTCCTCTACTGGGATGCCGAACTGGAAAGCTGAGCCAGAACCCCCGGCAGATCGCCATATCCCGTCGTTCGGCGTTCATAGCGCAGACCCAGCCGTTCGGCGGCCTCGCGCGCCTTGGCGTCAAGGGCCGAATCCTCGGTCTGGGCCAGATAGATCAGCGTTTCGTAATGGGCAAAATAGATGTCGCGCAACTGCGGATGCCGATCCAGACCCATGGCGCGCCAGACGAAGGCATCGAACTGGCGGACCAGGAAATCGGTCAGGTAGAAGGCGGTGAATTCGCGTTCGGCGCGCATGGCATGCGCCTCGATCCCGTCGAAGAAGGCATAGCAATGCGGTCCGGGAATCATCTCGACCCCCAATTCCGCGCAGCGCGCCTGCAACAGCCCGCCCGTGCCGCAATCGGCATAGACAACCACGATCCGGTCATAGTCGGGGGCGAAACGGGCGACCGCCGCGCTGACCGCATCGGGAATTTTCTCGGGACGCAGATGCAGTTCGGCAGGCAGGCAATGCAGATCCAGATGATCCCAGCCATTGGCATCCCGGATGGCCAGCAATTCGCGCGCCAAGGCCCCGCAGGCCAGCATCAGGCAGCGGGGCAGCGATTCAGCCGTCGTGATTGTCGCGGCCATCGCGATGACCGAAATGGATCAGCGCCGCGCCCGTCAGCACCGCGAAGATCAGCGCGACCCCCGGCAGGTCCAGGGCGATGGCTGCCAGCAGCGACAGCGCCGCAGCCAGCAGAACGGTCAGGATCATCAACAGGAACTGCGGCAGCGGCATGGGGCAATCTCTCCTCGCCATCAATATGGGACCAATGTGTCGGCTTGAAAAGGAGGCCGTGACAATCCGCGGCAATTTCACGCGCATCGGTGCAGGATCGCCGCTGGGACCTGGTCGCACATTCCGCACATCACGAAAGGTGACCGGCTACCAGCGCAGCATCCCGCGCCCGGCGACCGCGCCTGCCAGCGTGACCACGGCAATGGCCAGCCCATACCAGGTCAGGAAGAACAGCGGCGAATCCTGGGTGCAGAAAAATGCGTAAAGCGTCGCGGCCAGGCTGCCGACCGCAAGACCCAGTGCGGCACCGCTGAGCATCGGCGCGGGGCTGGCGCCGCCACCCAGCACGCGCAGGCCCGCCGCCAGCGGCAGCGCCGAGACCAGCATGATCGCAAAGAAGCACATCATGGCCGAGTTGCCCTTGATCCGCGGCCATACCATGCCGGCCGGGGTCGCCTTGATGGCCAGCACCAGCCACAGCATTGCCGCCGCCGCCACCAGCGCGGCGAAAAGCAACCCCGGCGATCCGCGCGTCTGCGGACGGCTGAGCCGCAAGGCCGCAACCAGGGCCGGCAGTCCCAGTGCCAGCGGCAGCAGCCACTTCATCCGCGTGACCGGGTCCGCCAAGGCCCGCGCCAGATCGGCCCGCACGCCCACCAGCGACACAAGCAGTCCCGCCACCAGTGCAAGCGCCAGCAGGATCGCCGAAACAAGCCGCGGCGTCACGGCGGGCGGGATTGTGTCGTCGCGCACCAGCAGACTGATCAGATCGTCGGTCTTCATCGTTCATCCTCCAATCGCAGCCGGGCCAGCCGTTGCAGGGCACGGTGCAGGGCGACACGCAGGGCGCCCGGCTTCAGGCCAAGACGGCCGCCGCATTCCTCGCTGTCACGACCTTCCAGCGCGAGGCAGCGCATCAGCGCGGCGTCGCGTTCGGGCAGGCGGCCGATCAGGACGGCCGCATCGCGGCGTTCGGTCGGGTCGGGTTCGGGCGCCGATTCCAGGGTCTCGGCGAAATCCTCCACCGGCAGGTGAACCGCGCGGCCGCGACGGCGGAAGGCATCGACCAGCTTGTGTCGTGCGATCGCATAGGCCCAGGGACGCAAAGGCAGCGCCTCGTCCCAGGTTGCGCGCTTCAAATGTATCGCCAGCAAGGTTTCCTGCACGACATCCTCGCACCAGTCGACATCCATCCCCGCAGCGCGTGCCCGGACGATACCGCGCAGAACCGGGGTCATCAGCGTCAGCAGGCGGTGATAGGCCGCCCTGTCGCCCGTATTGGCGGCGCGCATCAGGTCGGACCAGTCTTCCGAACCGCCAGCATCACTCATCGCATGTCCTTACGCCTGATTCCGCGCGGGCGTTACAGCCGCCGCCGGAAATGTCTCTCGCTTCCCTGTCCGCGATCCGCATGGCGGAACCCCGCAATCGGGCGAATGGGCTTCCGGGACGGCAAGGCCGCCGGCCGATCGATCCAGGGAAAGATTACAGATGAACACCAAAGTTGCCACCGCAATCGCCCCGCGACCGGGCCAGGGCAAGCCGTCGCGACGGCCGGAACGACGAGGGCGCAGCCTCCTCCGGCCCATCGAGGGACCGGCGGACGCGGGGCTACGCCCCGAAGCCCGGCCTTGACCTCAGTTCAGGCCGGCATGGTCCAGCGCCGCGTCGATCAGCCGGCGCGTCGGATCGGTCAGGCCCACCAGCGGCAGACGCACGCGTTCGTCGCACAGGCCCAGCCGCGACATGGCATATTTCGCACCGACCAATCCGGGTTCCACGAAGATCGCCAGATGCAGCGGCATCAATCGGTCCTGATATTCCAGCGCCGCGGCATAATCGCCGCGCAGGGTCGCCTCCTGAAACTCGGCGCAAAGTTTCGGCGCGACATTGGCCGTGACGCTGATGCAGCCGATCCCGCCATGAGCGTTGAAGCCAAGCGCGGTGCCGTCCTCGCCGGAAAGCTGGATGAAGTCCGGCCCGCAGGTGATGCGCTGCTGGCTGACCCGTTCCAGCCGGCCGGTCGCATCCTTGACGCCGATGATCCCCGGCAGCCGCGACAACACGCCCATCGTCTCGGGCAGCATGTCGATGACCGAACGGCCGGGGATGTTGTAGATGATGATCGGCAGATCCACCGCCTCGGTCAGGGCGGTGTAATGCGCGATCAGTCCGGCCTGCGTCGGCTTGTTGTAATAGGGCGTCACCACCAGCGCGGCATCCGCGCCGACATCGGCCGCGTGCCGGATCAGGCCGATCCCCTCGCGGGTCGAGTTGGACCCCGCCCCCGCGATTACCGGGATGCGACCGGCAGCGGATCTGACCACCTCTTCGATGACCAGCCGGTGTTCGTCATGGGTCAGCGTCGGGCTTTCGCCGGTGGTGCCGACCGGCACCAGACCGTGGCTGCCCTGATCCACATGCCATTCGACCAGCATCTTCAGCGTGTCCAGATCCAGCTCGCCGTCCGGGGTGAACGGCGTGACCAGCGCGGGCAAAGATCCCTTGAACATGACACGCTCCTTGAAGATTGGATTTCGCCGCGCCTAACTAGCCCCCGGCGCCGGTCTTGCCAAGGTTGTGAATTGCGTCGCGGGCGTCGGGCGGCGAGATGGGGTGGAGATGGGATTTCTGCGTGACATTCTGGCCGCAGGGCTGATTGCCGCCCTGCCGCTTGCCACCCCCGCCCACGCCGAAGAGCGCGGCGCGCTGGCGCTGGCGCTGGCCGCCGCCGATGTGCGCGACTGGGTGACCGCGCGCGATGCTGCGAAACGGTCGGGCCCCGTGGCCGAATCGCTGGTCGGCTGGCAGGCCCTGCGCGCGGGCTACGGCGATTTCGCCGATTACCTCGCCTTCATCCGCCGGCATCCGGATTGGCCAGGTCTGAACCTGTTGCGCAGACGCGGCGAGGCGAAACTGCCCGCCACCCTGCCCGAGGCCGACATCCGCGACTGGCTGGGCGATGAGCCGCCCCGGTCGCTGCGGGCCGAAACCGCGTTGCTGGCGGTTCTGGACCCCGACGAGGCCCGCGCCGAACGCGCACGGTTCTGGACCGAAACACCGCTGGAAGGCGAGGAAGAAACGGCGTTCCTGGATCGCTATGGCGAAGAACTTGCGCCGCTGATGACGGCGCGCGCGGTGGCCATGCTGGACCGGCAGGAATGGGCGCAGGCCCAGCGGCTGCTGGAACGCCTGCCCCAGACCGACCGCCCCCTGATCGCCGCCCGGATCGCGCTTCAGGCGCGCCAGCCGGGTGTCGATGACATGATCCTTGCCCTGCCGGCCGACCAGCGCGAGGATCCCGGCCTGACCATGGACCGCTTTCGGTGGCGGGTGAAGGCAAAGTTCCACGACGGCGCGCGGGATCTGATGCTTGCGGCCTCGACCAGCGCCGAGGCATTGCGGGTGCCCGAACTCTGGGCGCAGATGCGGGTCGACTACGCGCGCCTGGCGATGCGGCAGGGCGACTGGGCGCTGGCCGAAAGGCTGGCCGCGCAGCATTTCCTGACGCCGGACAATCCGCATTATTCCGACCTTGAATGGCTGGCCGGATTCGCGGCGCTGCATCAGGGCGCGGGGCAGCGGGCGCTGGATCATTTCCGCCATCTGGAAACCGTCGTCGGCAGCGCGATCAGCACTGCGCGGGCGCTTTACTGGCAGGGCCGCGCACAAGAGGCGCTTGGCGATCAGGCGGCGGCGCGGGCAGCCTATGCCGGGGCGGCGCGGCAGCCCGGCGTCTTCTATGGCCAGCTTGCCGCAGAAAAGGTTCGCGCCACCATGCCGCCCGCCTTTGCGGTCCCCGGCAAGGCGGTCGAGACCCTGCCCGACTGGCGCGGCGCTCGGCTGGCCGAGAACGACGTCTTTCGCGCCGGGCTGTGGCTGCTGGCGGTCGGGCGGGTGGATGAAGCACAGCGATTTTTCCTGCAACTTTCGCAAACGGCCGAGCCCGAGGACATCGCCCGCATGGCCCGGCTGATGATCGAGGCGCGGGCGCCCTGGCATGGCCTGCGCCTGTCCAAGCAGGCCGCCGGCAAGGGCGTGATCTATCCCGCCGCGCAATTCCCGCTGACCGGGCTGGAAAAGGCCGATCTGGGGCTGCCTCCCGAACTGATCCTGTCGATCGCGCGACAGGAATCCGAATTCAACCACACGGCCAGCAGCCCGGTCGGCGCGCGCGGTTTGATGCAGCTGATGCCCGGAACGGCCGAACAGATGGCCCGCCGATTGCGCCTGCCCTACGACCTGCCGCGGCTGACCGCCGATCCGGCCTATAATGCCCGGCTGGGCGCCGCCTATCTGGAGGGCCTGCGCGAAAGGTTCGGGACCTCGACCGCGCTGACCGCCTCGGGCTACAATGCCGGGCCCGGCCGGCCGGCGCGCTGGCTGTCGGATTTCGGCGATCTGCGGCGCGATTTCGATCCGGTGGACTGGGTCGAACTGATCCCCTTCGACGAGACGCGCAACTATGTCATGCGCGTGACCGAGGCGATGGCGATCTATCGCGCCCGCATCAGCGGCAAGCCCGCCCCGATCGTGCCGACCTTCGATCTGACCGGCGGCGGGCTGATGCCGCCGCCGCCGCTGCGGCTGACGCTGGCGCTGTCGTCCCGGCCACCCGGAAAACCCTTCATCGGGCCACGCCTGCCCGAAGGCCGGATCAATCCTGCGGTCGAGGCGGTCGCGTCCGATTGAGGCGTGGTCAGGAACGGCGCCAGGCATCCGCAATCGGTCGGGCGCACCGGGCCGACATCTCGTTCCGGTCCCCGGTTCCGCGCCTCGAGATCTCAGGCCGATCTGACCCTCGCGCGCCACAGCGTGAACAGGCCGGCCAACACCACGATCATGGCACCCAGAACGACGCTGGGGCGCAGCACCTCGCCGAAGACGAACACGCCGATCAGACTGGCCCAGACCAGTTGCGTGTAGGCAAAGGGCTGCAGCGCAGAGGCCTCGGCCAGTTCATAGGCGCGGATCATCAGATAATGCGAGCTCATGCCGCAGATGCACAATCCCGCCATCCAGATCCAGTCCACCGGCGCCAGCCAGCGCCAGTCCCAGATCCCGATCAGCGTGATCGCCACCGCCCCCGCGACGCCGGTCCAGAAGAAGCTGACCATCGAGGGATCGTCGCGCGAGACATGCCGCGTCAGCAAACCATAGAGCGCGAACATGAACGCCGCGAGAAAGGGCAGCAGCGATTCGATCCGCATGACGCCGCCGCCGGGTTGCAGGATCACGAGAATGCCCGAAAAGCCGATCCCGATCGCCGCCCAGCGGCGCCAGCCGACCTTCTCGCCCAGGACCGGGCCGGAGAGGGCCGCGACCAGCAGCGGATAGGCGATGAAGACGGCCTGCGTCTCGACCAGGCCGAGGCGGACGAAAGCCTCGACCATGACCACGACCTCCAGCACCAGAAGCACGCCCCGCGCGATCTGCGTCAGCGGCCGCCTGGTGCGCACCGCCCGCCTCAGACCGCCCGGCTGACGCGAGACCAAGACGATGACGAAAGCCGCGAAGACCCAGTATCGGATCATCACCACAAGAACCGGCGGATATTCCGCGCCCAGCACCCGCGAAAAGCCATCCTGCATCGAAAAGATCAGCGCGCTGGCGGACATCAGCAGGATCCCCAGCCCGGTCCTGTCCTGCGCGGGCGGGGACATCCGCGGCGGCACGGGCGGCGGCGCAGAGGCCGCGGCCGCCGAGGCGGCATGGGGCGGGTCGTGACGATCGTCGGGCATGGGCGCGGTCCTCTGTATACCGCCCATGCGCGGCGCGCGAGGCTACGTCAAGTCATGGCCGGAATGCGCTTGCCGCAGATCGGCCCGGCGCGACCGCGCGGTCAGTCGCGGCTGCGAATCACCTTGGCGAAGGGCTGGAATATCTGCGGATTGGCGGCAATCATGCGGCCCGTTTCCAGCGCATCGTCGCCCTCGCCGATGCCTTCGACGAAACCGCCGGCCTCGCGCACAATCAGAATGCCCGCCGCCACGTCCCAGGGCTTGTTGCCGCGTTCCCAGTAGCCATCGTATCGCCCGGCCGCGACATAGGCCAGATCCAGCGAGGCCGCGCCCAGGCGGCGGACACCGGCGCTGATCGGCATCAGCCGGGCCAGATCCTGCAAGGCGGCCGGCAAGGGACCGCGCCCGGCGAAGGGAATGCCCGTGGCGAACAGCGCCTCGCCCAGATGGCGCCGGCCCGAGACGCGGAGGCGCTGGTCGTTCATGAAGGCGCCGGCACCCTTTTCGGCGGTGAACAGCTCGTCCTTGGCGGCATCGAAGATCACCGCCGCGACGATTTCCCTCTTGTGCTCCAGCGCGATGCTGACGGCCCAGTGCGGCAGGCCGTGCAGGAAATTGGTGGTCCCGTCCAGCGGATCGACGATCCAGCGCCGCGTCGGATCCTCGCCAGCATCCTCGCCGGTCTCTTCGCCCAGCCAGCCGTAATTGGGCCGCGCGTTGCGCAGTTCCTCCTTGATGACCCGCTCGGCCTCGCGGTCGGCGCGGGTCACGAAATCGCCCGCGCCCTTGACGCTGACCTGGAGGTTCTCGACCTCGCGGAAATCCTTGACCAGCGCGCGTCCCGCCTTGCGGGCGGCCTTGATCATGACGTTCAGATTGGCGCTTGCCATCACATGCTCCGGAATGGGGATCGCCGCCTCATAGGGGCTGGCGCGCGGAATGTGAAGCCGCGCGCGGCGTCACGAGGCCGAACCACGCAGCATCCGCAGCGGCTCGGTGCGCGAAAGCCGCAGGACATGGGCCATGTAGGGCTGCGACAGATCCTCTTCGCGGATCGCGGCATAGAGGCGGCGCAGGATGCCGCCCGGGCCCAGAGGCAACATGGCGATATCGGGATTGGCGGATTCGCGACGCAGAACCCAGTCGGGCATCACCGCCACACCTCGCCGAGAGGCGACCAGCATCAGCGACACCGCTGTCAGTTCCACCGTGCGCTGGCGGGCGGGCTCGATCCCGGCGGGGGTCAGGAACTGGCTGAACACGTCCAGCCGCGCACGCTCCATCGGATAGGTGATCAGCGTTTCATCCGCCAGATCCCGCGGGTCGGCATAGCCCTTGATGGTCAGCGGATGCCCGGCCGGGACCACCAGCGTGGGCGCATAGTCGAATAGCGGCTGGTAGATCACGCCCGGCACATCCTCGGGGTCGGAGGAGATGACCAGATCGACCTCTTCGCGCGCCAGCGCGGGCAGCGCGCCGAAGGCCAGCCGCTGGCGGATGTCCACGTCCACGTCGGGCCATGCCCGGCGGAAGATGTCCAGCACCGGCAGCAGCCAGTCGAAACAGGCGTGGCATTCCATCGCGATATGCAGCCGGCCGATTCGGCCTGCCTCGACGCCCTTGAACTCGGCTTCGGTCGCCGCGACCATGGGCAATACCTGCTCGGCCAGCCGCAGGACGCGCATTCCGGCCGCAGACAGCCGCATCGGCTTGGCCCGGCGAACGAACAGTTCCACCCCGGCCTGCTGCTCCAGCGCCTTGACCTGATGCGACAGCGCCGATTGGGTGATGTTCAGTACTTCGGCCGCCCGCGCCAGGCCACCCTGTTCGTGGATCGCCTGAACCGTTCGCAGATGGCGCAGTTCCAGATGCATGTTGAGCCCGTTTCAAGTTTATCTTGAGAATTATGAATTTGTCTCACGGCCCCGATGATGGCACAAGAGGCGCAAGACAAAGGAATCGCCATGACCCGCACCGCGCCGAAGATCAGCTTCGAATTCTTTCCGCCCAAGACGCTGGACGCCTCGTTCCGTCTGTGGGAAGCCGCGCGCGCCCTGGCCCCGCTGAACCCCGATTTCGTGTCGGTCACCTATGGCGCGGGCGGCACCACGCGCAAGCTGACCCATGACGCGGTGACGACGATCAACCGCCATTACGGGCTGAACGTCGCCGCCCACCTGACCTGCGTCGAGGCCACGCGCGCCGAGACGATGGAGATCGTGCAATCCTATGCCGATGCCGGAATCCGCGAAATCGTGGCCCTGCGCGGCGATGCGCCCAAGGGGCAGGACCGCTTCACGCCGCACGATGACGGCTTCGTCAATTCGGTCGAACTGATCGAGGCGATCGCCGCCCGGGGCGACATGACGATCCGTGTCGGCGCCTATCCCGAACCGCATCCCGACAGTGCCGATGGTGACGCCGATGTCGCCTGGCTGAAACGCAAGATCGACGCCGGTGCGACCAGCGCCATCACCCAGTTCTTCTTCGAGGCCGAAACCTTTTTCCGTTTCCGCGACAAATGCGACAAGGCGGGCATCGACGTGCCGATCATTCCCGGCATTCTGCCGATTCAGGGCTGGGCGGGCGCCAAACGGTTCGCGCAAAGCTGCGGCACGACCATTCCCGCCTGGGCCGAGGATGCCTTTGCAGCCGCGATCCGCGACGGCGGCGACCGCGAACGGCTTCTGGCCACCGCCATTTGCGCCGAGTTGTGTGACACGCTGATCGAGGGCGGCGTGGACCGGCTGCATTTCTATACGCTGAACCGGCCCGAAATGACCCGCGACGTCTGCGCCGCACTTGGCGTGCAACCCGTCCGCGAACTGGAGGCAGTGGCCTGAAGCCGCGCTTGCCGATCCGAACCGGCCCGGCCTGAAGACGCCGGAAAGTCGTGGCCCGGCATCCCTTGGGGCGGGCGCGGCGATGCCTACCTGCTCCAGAGAGGTCCAAAGGTTGGCCCAATCAGGACGCGCCAGAGGCTTCTGCATCGCCGCGTCACCGACGTCGCGCGCGGACTTGGGATCCGGGTCGCGGGCTTCGCGTTTCGGGCTTTGGCCGATCCGGCGCTCAGATATTGTCCGAGGCGGCGTCCGATGCGGGCTGCGCGCGCTTCCAGCGGCGCGATATTCGGCGCGGCATGTCCAGTGCGTGACCGGCCAGATGACCGGTCAGCAGTGCCGGGCCGGGATAGGGATCGGGCACCGTCGGATGCAGAGCCTCGCTGGCGATGGTTCCGGCCACGCGCGGCGCACGCGAGAGGAATGCCTTGCCCCATTTGCGCCATGAGCCGATACCGGGCGCGGTCGGATCGCCGGGGAAATGTGCCTGCCAGTCATGGGGCAGCGGCAGGCCCGCGCCTTCGGCCTTCTCCAGCATCCAGACCAGCGGGATATTCGCCAGCGGACGGGCAAATTCCAGTCCGCTGAGCTGTCCGCCGATATCGGCGTGGGCGCCACGAAACCACATCTGTTCGATATGGCCGGCGCCGCCGGCATCGTCCCAGAGCAGCGGCGCAAAGGCAGCCCGCGTCTCGTCCAGAGCCAACGCCTGAAACCCGTATTCCACCTGGCCGCCCAGATGCGGATCGTGAAAGCGAAAGCGCGGCTCGGTCAGCATCCACAGCAGCGGCAACCGCAGCCCAAGCGCCATCACCGTGTCGAAACAGCCGACCATGCGAATCGGCACCTCGGACCGGCAACGCCGTCGGTGGAAGGCGGCGATGGCTTTTTCCGATCCGCCGTCGCGATAATACCGCCATGCCAGGCGCGTGTTGCGTTCGGTGGCCGCATCCGCGCGCAGCAGGCCGATCCGCCCGATCATGCCGGCGAGACTGCGCACCGCAAAGGCGCCGCGGGAATAGCCGAACAGAAAGATCTGGTCGCCCGGACGATACCCCGAGGCAAGCCAGCCATAGGCGTCGATGATCCGCGCCTCCATTGCCCGGCCCATGGCCAGTTCGGGCAGGGTTCGCCAGCGGTTCCATTGCTGGCCCAGACCGTAATGGATACGTGGCCGCGGACCGGGCAGAGGGCCGAAAAGGCCGGTCAGCAGCCGGTGGATACGTCCGATCGACGACCGCCGCCCATCATCGAGCGAGGCGAAGGTGCCGTCCATCAGCACGACGTGAATCTGAACCGGGCGAATCGTTACCATCCTCCGACGCTAGCATGCGAGCGTGAGGAAACAATTACTCCAGCGCCATCACGGTCGCGTGGCTCATCGCACCAAAGCCGTTGAAGCGCGTGTTCGTGACCGTCGAATAGGCTCCGGCGCCGTGGAAGATGACGAAATCGCCCTCTTCGATGTCGGCGGGCAGCGCCAGTTCGCCAGGCAGCCGGTCCACGGAATCGCAGGTCGGGCCGAACAATACGCGCCCGCTGCGTTCGCCGTCGCGCGATTGGCCCCTGGGGTCCAGCACCTGGATACGGTCGATATTGCCGATGATCGGCAGTTCGGCCAGCCCGCCATAGACGCCATCGTTGAGAAAGACGGCGGCGCCATCGCGGATACCCTTGACGCGGGTGATCAGCGAAAAGGCATCGGCGCAAAGGCCGCGACCCGGTTCGCAGACCAGATCCGGCGCGTCATCGCCAAAGCTGTCGGCCACCGTATCGGCGATCTCCGTAAAGATGGATTGCAGGTCGGGCTCGACGCCAATGACCCGATGCGAGGGGAAACCGCCGCCGACATTCAGCCGTTGCGCCCGGACGCCCGCCATGTCGCAGATTTCCTTCGCCACGCTGATATAGCTTTCCCAGGCAATCGGATCGACGCATTGCGTGCCCGGATGGAAGGTCAGCGAGGGCACATAGCCGCGACGGGCCACCAGCCCCAGCAACTCGGCCGCCAGATCCGGCGTCGCGCCGAACTTCGAGCCGAAATCATAGGCCGCGCCCAGAACCGGCAGCTTGAAGCGGGGCGAAATCTCGACCCCCTTGCCATCGATCTCGGCAGGCACCAGGGCGAACAGCTTTTCCAGTTCGCTGAGGCTGTCCACCGACCATGCCCTGATCCCGGCCTCTACCGCATGGGCGATCTCGTGCCGGGCGCGGACGGGGTTGTGGTAATGGCGCGCGGTGCGGGGTGCGACACGGCCGATCAGGTCGATCTCGAAAGGAGATGCCACGTCGAATCCCCTGATCCCGGCGCTGACAAGGGTCTGGATCACGGCCTCGTCGGGGTTCGACTTGACGGCATAGGTCACCAATCCCGGAAAGCCTGCCAGAAAGGTCCGGGCGCGGCTTTGAAGCACGGTCGGGGCGAACACCATCAGCGGATGTTCGGGCTGAAGATTGCGGATGATCTCGGCCGGATTGTCCCAGACTGTCTTCATTTCTCCCATCGGCGGGTTCCTTTCGCGTATCGTTCGGTTCGGCCAAGGCCGCGTGGAAAACCCCAATCGGCACCTTGCTGTTCCAGTTTCACGGGGAAAAGGGCGCGAATCGCGGATTTCGGCGGTCCATAGCCCGAAACCGGTAACGATTTCACGAAGATTCCGCGCGCACCGGTTGATCGCGGTCACGACCGTCGCGCAACCGGAACAGATCCACGAAACGCTGTGCCGCATCGGCGTCGCCGCGCAGTCCGATCACGCCGCGCGCGGACAGATCGGCCAGGGGCGCGGGACCATAGACCGCCATCGCCAGCCGGTTGCCATCCCCTTCAAGCACGAAATCGCCAATGGGCGCAGGCGCGACCTCGGGGCGCAGGACACCATCGCCCGACAGGCGCTGCACGAAACCCTCGCGCGGCATGACGAACGCCGCCGCGACATCGCGCCCTTGCGCGGCCGTGCTATCGATCATCGCCGTCATCGAGATCATCAGCGCGGTTGGGCTGATGAAACGCCGCGGATCGTGGCCGGGATGGGCCGCACCCCAGCGGCACATCGCCTGCAACACCGGCAGCAGCGCCCGTCCGCTTTCGGTCAGCGCATAGATGCCCAGTGTCGCGTCGTGCGCGACCACCCCAGCCTCGGCCAGTTGTGCCAGCCTCTGCGTCATCACCGCCGCCGTGATCCCGGGCAGGCCACGGCGCAGGGCCTGGAAGCGCTTCGGGCCCAGCAGCATCTCGCGGACGATCAGCAGCGCCCAGCGATCGCCCACGACATTCAGCGCGTGGGCGGCAAGGCATCCCTCGTCATATCGGATGCGGGGAGTTCGGCCGTCGGTAGTCATTTTTTGATACTATAAGTTGTTTTTTAATACCACAAGACGCAGAATGCGATTCGCGGGAGCGTCGTCGCGCCGAAATGGAGGGGAAAATGACGTATTTCTGGGGTTTCGTTCAGGCGGTACCGACCGCGAACAAGGACGCCTATACCGAACATGCGCAACAGGCATGGCCGATCTTCAGGAAGTTGGGCGCCTTGCGCGCGGTCGAATGCTGGGGCGAAGACATTCCGAAGGGCAGGCAGACCGATTTCTATCGTGCGACCCAGTGCAAGGAGGACGAGACCCCGGTCTTTTCCTGGATCGAGTGGCCCGACAAGGCCACAGCCGACAAGGCAGGGGCGCAGATGCAGGATCATCCTGATTTTCAGGCCATGCCGCCGATGCCTTTCGACGGAATGCGGATGTTCTGGGGCGGCTTCGTGCCTGTCTACAGCTTCGGCGCGTCGAAGCCCGGCAGCTATGTCCAGGGCTTCGTTCTGGCCGTCCCCGAGAAAAACAAGGATGCCTATGTCAGGATGGCCAGCAGCGCCGAGCAGATGTTCCGCGACAAGGGTGCGACCCACATGGTCGAGAACTGGGGCGACGACGTGCCGCATGGCAAGGTGACCGACTTCTACCGTGCCGCCGACGCGAAGGAGGGCGAGACACCGGTCTTTTCCTGGATCGAATGGCCCGACAGGGCCACCGCCGACAAGGCCGCGAAAGAAATGGAGGCCGAAATGGCCGGCGCGGACATGGGCGACATGCCCTTTGACGGAATGCGCATGTTCTGGGGCGGCTTCGTGCCCGTCATGGACAAAAGCTGAGGAAAAGCAGATGGCCGGATTTCATGGAAAGCCTTGCTGGTATGAACTGACCACCAGCAAGGGCAACCTTGCCGCCGCCGGAGATTTCTACGGCGCGGTTCTGGGCTGGTCGATCCGGGACGCGGGCATGGACGACTTTTCCTATCACCTCGCCAGCGCGGGGGACGACCGGGTGGCGGGGCTGATGGAGATGCCCCCCGACGTCTCGCAGATGCCGCCGAACTGGCTGATCTACTTCGCCGTCGAGGATGCCGACGGGGCCGCCGCCGACATCATCGCGGCGGGCGGCCGCATCTTTCGCGAACCGGCCGACATCCCGGGCACCGGGCGCTTCGCCATCGCCTCTGATCCGCAGGGCGCGGCTTTCGGCATCCTGCAACCGCTGCCGATGGAAGACGGCGCGCAAGGCGGCCAGGCGTTCGATCAGTCGAAGGCCGGGCATGGAAACTGGAACGAGTTGATGAGCACCGACCCCAAGGCGGGATTCGCCTTCTATTCGGCGTTGCTGGGCTGGTCGAAATCGAGGCCCATCGACATGGGCGAGATGGGAACCTATCAGCTTTTCAGCCATGACGGCACGGATATCGGCGGCATGATGGGCATGGGCAATGCGCCGGTACCGGCCTGGCTGCCCTATTTCGGCACCGACGGCGTGACCCAGGCGATGGTCCGGATCGAGGCCGGCGGCGGCGCCGTCATCCACGGTCCGCAAGAGGTGCCCGGCGGTGCCTTCATCGCCATCGCCCGCGATCCGCAGGGCGCGCATTTCGCCGTGGTCGGACCCAGGCAGGCCGCCCCCTGATCGCGCCGCATGACACCGGCGCCGCCCTCGCCTTTCGCGGGACGGGTCCGGCGAAGCCCCCCGGATCGTGAATGGATGAGCCGGACGATGCTGGGCCCGCGGCCCGCGCCGCGCGGCCGGGCGGCGGAATGACGCGGCCCGCAACTGTCGCCGCGCCAGCCCCGTGTCGCGCCGCGGACAGGATCGCCGCCCGCTTTCACTGACCGCCGGCGGCTGACTGCATCGCCGCATTCGCACCACATTCCCTTGGCCTTTCCGCCCGGCTTCGCTAATCCCTGTGCCAAGCAAGGGGATATGCCGCCATGAACATGGACAAGAGTTTTGACGCGCAGGCCGCCGAGGCCCGGATCAGCGCCGAATGGGAACGCACGGGCGCCTTCGCCGCGGGCGCCAACGCCTCGCGGTCCGACACCTTCACCGTGATGATCCCGCCCCCCAACGTGACCGGCAGCCTGCATATCGGCCACGCCTTCAACAACACGTTGCAGGACATCCTGGTCCGCTGGCACCGGATGCGCGGCTTCGACACGCTGTGGCAGCCGGGTCAGGATCACGCCGGCATCGCCACGCAGATGGTGGTGGAACGACAGATGGCGCAGCGGCAGGAACCGAACCGCCGCGAGATCGGGCGCGACGCCTTTGTCGAGAAGATCTGGGCGTGGAAACAGGAATCCGGGGACACGATCATCAACCAGTTGCAGCGTCTGGGCGCCTCCTGCGACTGGTCGCGCAACGCCTTTACCATGTCCGGCGCGCCGGGCGCGCCCGACGGCGAGGAGGGCAATTTCCACGACGCGGTGATCCGGGTCTTCGTCGACCTCTACAACAAGGGTATCATCTATCGCGGCAAGCGACTGGTGAACTGGGACCCGCATTTCGAAACCGCGATCAGCGATCTGGAGGTCGAGAACCGCGAGGTTCCCGGCCATATGTGGCATTTCAAATACCCGCTGGCCGGCGGCGAGACCTATGAATACGTGGAGCGCGACGAAGACGGCAACGTCACCCTGCGCGAGACGCGGGACTACATCAGCATCGCCACGACGCGGCCCGAAACCATGCTGGGCGACGGCGCGGTCGCGGTCCATCCGGGCGACGCCCGCTATGCCCCGATCGTGGGCAAGCTGTGCGAGATCCCGGTCGGCCCCAGGGAACATCGCCGGCTGATCCCGATCATCACCGATGAATACCCCGATCCCGATTTCGGCAGCGGCGCGGTCAAGATCACCGGCGCGCATGATTTCAACGATTACGGCGTCGCCACCCGCAACGGCATCCCGCTTTACGCGCTGATGGACACGAAAGGCGCGATGCGCGAGGACGGGCTGCCCTATGCGGACAGCGCCGCCATCGCGACCCGCGCCGCGAAGGGCGAGGATGTGGGCGACGTGTCGGGCGTCAATCTCGTCCCCGACCATCTGCGCGGGCTGGACCGGTTCGAGGCCCGCCGGCAGGTCATCGACGAGATCACCGCCGAGGGGCTTGCCGTCACCGATGCCAACGGCGCGCCGGTGATCGACAGCAAGCCGATCATGCAGCCTTTCGGCGACCGTTCCGGCGTGGTGATCGAGCCGATGCTGACCGATCAGTGGTTCGTGGACACGAAACGGATCGTCCAGCCCGCCATCGACGCCGTACGCGACGGGCGCACGCAGATCCTGCCCGAGCAGCACAAGAAGGTCTATTTCAACTGGCTGGAAAACATCGAGCCCTGGACCATCAGTCGCCAGCTTTGGTGGGGACACCAGATTCCGGTCTGGTACGGGCTGGATCTGTCGATCGAGAACTTCGTCGATGACGAGGGCGACGGCGCTCTGGACGAGGTCGAATTGTTCGAATTGCTGGTGGATGGATTGGTCCATACCGGCCAGCGCCAGCATTGCGCGGCCGATTTCAAAGGCATCGTGCAGAAATTCCGCGACGATATCGCAGGATTGCCGGCGCCGCTGGAGGCCAGTCGCGTGATCGAGGTCGCCGACCGCGCCGCCGCGGTCGAAACGCTGGCAAGAAGCCTTGCGGAATACAATCTGTCCCAGAATCCGACCGAACTGGTCTATCCGGTCTGGCGCGACCCGGACGTTCTGGACACCTGGTTCTCGTCCGGGCTCTGGCCGGTCGGCACGCTGGGCTGGCCCGACAAGACACCGGAAATGCAGAAATATTTCCCCACCGACGTCCTCGTCACCGGGTTCGACATCATCTTCTTCTGGGTCGCGCGGATGATGATGATGCAGTTGGAGGTGACGGGCGACGTGCCCTTCCACACCGTCTATGTCCACGGCCTGGTGCGCGACGAAAAGGGCGCGAAGATGTCGAAGTCGAAGGGCAACGTCATCGACCCGCTGGATCTGATCGACGAATACGGCGCCGATGCGCTGCGCATGACCCTGACCAGCATGGCCGCGATGGGCCGCGATCCCAGGCTGGGGCCGCGTCATGTCGAGGGATTCCGCAATTTCGTCACCAAGATCTGGAACGCCACCCGCTTTGCCGAGATGAACGGCGTGCGCGGCGGCGGCGCGCGGCCCGAACCCGGTCATCATGTCAATCGCTGGATCATCGGCGAGGTCGCCCGCATCCGCATGACGACCGATGCGGCGCTGGAGGGCTATCGTTTCAACGACGCGGCCAGCGGGCTTTATGCCTTTGTCTGGGGCAAGGTCTGCGACTGGTATGTCGAATTCGCCAAGCCGCTGTTCGATGGTCCCTGCGCCGAGGAAACCCGCGCCACGATGGGCTGGGTTCTGGACCAGTGCTACCTGATGCTGCACCCGATCATGCCTTTCGTGACCGAGGAACTCTGGGCGCTGACCGGCGAGCGGAGGAAGATGCTGGTCCACGGCGACTGGCCGGATTACGGCGTCGAACTGATCGATCCGGCATCGGATCGCGAAATGAACTGGGTGATCGCGCTGATCGAGGCGCTGCGCTCGGCGCGGGCGCAGATGGGGGTTCCGGCGGGCGCGACGCTGGATCTGGTCGTGACCGAGGCGGATGACGCGGCCCGCGCCGCGCTGAGCGCCAACGCTCCGCTGATCGAACGGCTTGCGCGCGTGAACGCGCCGCGCGACGGGACCGCGGGCAAGGGCACGATCTCGGTCTCGGCGCAAGGGGCCAGTTTCGCCCTGCCGCTGGGCGATGTCATCGACGTGGCGGCCGAGACGGCACGGTTGCAGAAGGCCCTGGCCAGGTCGCGAAAGGATGCCGAGGGTCTGGAAAAGCGGCTGGAAAACCCGAAATTCGCCGCCAATGCCGAGGCCGAGGTGATCGAGGAGACGCGCCGGAAACTGGTCGTCCTGCAAGACGACATCGCGCGGCTGAAGGCGGCGCTGGCGCAACTGGCGGCGATGTGATCCTGGCCGGGGCCGCCGGCTTTCGTGGCGAGGACGGGTGCCTCCGGCGGGGATATTGGGGCCAAGGCAAGGGGCGGGCCTTGCGGGGCATGCCGCGTGCACCGGATGTGCACAGCCCGTGCACAGCCCGTGCACCGGCTGCGCGGAAATTCAGAGACCGGCCAGCGCGCGCGGCAGCGCCTCGGCCAGGATGTCCAGCTCCGGCGCGGGGGCGCAGCTGATGCGGATGCAGCGGTCCAGAGGCGGCACGCCGGGCATGCGGACGAAGACCCCCTGCCGTTCCAGCGCGGCGACGAGGCGGCGCGAAAAGGCGCCGTCGCGGCCGGTATCGACGGCCACGAAATTGGTCGCGGATGGCAGGGCGGTCATGCCATTGGCGGCGGCGATGGCGGCGAGGCGGTCGCGGGCCTTGCCCACCTGGTGCCGGATATCGGACAGCCAGGCGGAATCGCGCAGCGCCGCCAGCGCGCCCGCCTGCGCCATCCGGTTGACGCCGAAATGGTTGCGGATGCGTTCGAAGCCGGCGATCAGGTCGGGATGGCCGATCGCATAGCCGATCCGCGCGCCCGCCAGCCCGTAGGCCTTGGAAAATGTCCGCATCCGGATCACGCGGGGATCGTCCGCCGCGATCTGCGGGATCGCGCCGTCGGGGGCGAATTCGATATAGGCCTCGTCCAGGATCAGCAGCGCGCTGTCGGGAAGATCGTCCAGCATCGCCCGGATCGCCGGACCCTGGTGCCACGATCCCATCGGGTTGTCGGGATTGGCCAGATAGACCAGCCGCGCCCCGCGGTTCCGCGCCGCCGCCGACAGCGCGTCCAGATCCTCGGCATCGTCGCGATAGGGCACCTTGTGCAAGGCGCCGCCGAAGCCCGCGACATGGTAGTTGAAGGTCGGATAGGCGCCGTCCGAGGTGACGGCCACATCGCCCCGGTCGATCATCAGGCGGGCGAGATTGCCCAGAAGTCCGTCGATCCCCTCGCCCACCGTCACGCTTTCGGCCGGAACGCCGTGATGATCGGCCAGCGCGTGCCGCAGATCGTGGCTGGTCGAATCGCCGTATTGCCAGGCCCGCGCGGCCTCGTCCCGCATGGCGGCGATGGCGGCGGGGCTGGGGCCGAAGCCGTTCTCGTTCGCGCCCAGCCGGGCATCGAAGGCGGCGCCGCGCCGACGCTGCAACGTCTCGGGGCCGATGAAGGGCACGGTCGCGGGCAGGGATGCGGGGATCGGGGCGAAGGGCTTGGGTCTCATGAGGCCGAGACTTGGCGCATTCGCCGCGATCCCGCAAGTCTCAGTCTTCGTCGACGCTGTCGTGGTTGCGGCGGCCCTCGAAAAGGGCGCGGTCCTCTTGCAGTTCCAGCCACATCGCGTTGACGACGGCAAACATCGCCGCCAGCGGCAGGCCGAGGATCCAGGCGAAATACCACATGGGCGGTTTCCTCAATAGCTGTGACGTTCGGGGTCCGAGACGTCGTCTTCCGTCACCTTGCCCCACAGGACCCGATAGACCCAGGCGGTATAGGCCAGGATCAGCGGCAGAAAGATCACCGTCGCCACCAGCATCACGAACAGGGTCTGATGCGAGGACGAGGCATCCCAGATCGTCAGCGACGAATCGGGACTGGTGCTGGAGGGCAGAAGGAACGGGAACATCGTCAGCCCGACCGAGGAAATCATCCCGAAGATCGCCATTTTGGACCAGCCCAGCGGCGAATATTGCCCGCCCGAACGCAGCGCCCGCATCGCCATGAAGGTGCCCAGAAAACCCATCGCCGGGGCGATCGCGATCCATGGACGGTCGGCATAGGCCGAAAGCCAGCTTCCCGACCGGCTGACGGTCGAGGCCAGCGGGTTCGAGGCGCCGTTCGGGTCCGGCGGGTTCACCAGGGCATAGCCGTCGATGAAGAAGGCCAGCCACAGCCCGGCCAGCGCATAGCCCGCCAGCACCACCTTCGCCGCCGTGACGCCATGGCGGCGGGCGCGGTCGGCGATCGCGCCCTCGGTCTTCAGCACCAGCCAGCCCGCCCCGTGCATCACCAGCATCGCCAGCGAGACGATCCCGCACAGCAGCGCGAAGGGTCGCAGCAGGCCGAAGAATTTCATGAAGGCGGGGCCGTCATAGATCGAAAGCAGGTCGGGGGTCAGGTAGAAGGGAATGCCCAGCAACACGTTGCCGACCGCGACGCCGAACAGCAGCGCCGGGGCGGCGCCGCCAAAGCAGAGCGCCGCGTCCCAGCGCGCGCGCCATTTCGGATCCTCGCGCTTGCTGCGGAACTTGAAGCCCACGGGCCGCACGATCAGCGCCGCGAGAATGGCGAACATCACCAGGTAGAAGCTTGAGAAGCTGATCGCGTAGAGCGGTGGAAAGGCCGCGAAGATCGCGCCCCCGCCGAGGATGAACCAGACCTGGTTTCCCTCCCATACGGGGCCGATCGTGTTGATCACGACACGGCGTTCGGCATCGGTTTTCGCCACGAAGGGCAGCAGCGCGCCGGTGCCCATGTCGAAACCGTCCGTCAGCGCGAAGCCGATCAGCAGAACGCCCAGGATCAGCCACCAGGTCAGGCGCAGATATTCGAACGGGATCAGTTCATACAGGATCATGGCGTCACTCGGCTGGTTTCAGGCGGGCGCGATGGCTTGCGCGCCAGTCATCGGTGATCTGCACGTCCTCCTGCGGCCCGAGGCGGATGTATTTCAGCAGCAGCCTGACCTCGATCACGAAAAGCAGGGTGTAGAAGGCGGCAAAGCCCGCGATGGTCAGCAGCACCTCGGTCGCGGACAGGGCGCTGACCGACAGGGCGGTGGGCAGGATGCCGTCCACGGTCCAGGGCTGGCGGCCATATTCGGCCACGATCCAGCCCAGTTCCGCCGCCACCCAGGGCAGCGGGATCATCATCACCGCACCGCGCAGCGCCCATTTCGGATAGCGCCCGCGCCGGAACGAGGAGATGATGAAGAAATAGCCCGTGGCGGCGATGAACAGCAGGCCCAGCCCGACCATGATGCGGAAGGACCAGAAGATCGGCCAGACGCGCGGCACCGTGTCGGCCGCCGCCTGCGCGATCTGCGCCTCGGTCGCCTGACGCGGATCGTCCAGATAGCGCCGCAGCAGCAGGGCATAGCCCAGATCGTCGGAATGGCGCTGGAACACCGCGTTTACCCCGGGATCGGTGTTTTCACGGTCCTGCTGGATCGTCATCAGCGCGTCATAGGCGATCAGGCCCGAACGGACGCGCTGTTCGGCCTCCTGGACCAGTTCCTCGATGCCGGGAATTTCCCGGGTCAGCGAACGGGTGCCGATCAGGCCCATGACATAGGGAATCCGGACCGCCCACTTGGTTTCGCGCGCCTGCTGATCGGGAATGCCCAGGAGGGTGAAGGGGGCGGGGGCGGGATCGGTCTCCCACATGGCTTCGATGGCGGCCAGCTTCATCTTCTGGTTCAGCCCGGCATCATAGCCGGATTCGTCGCCCAGCACGACGACCGACAGCGCCGAGGCCAGCCCGAAGCTGGCGGCGACGGCGATGGAGCGCCGCGCCAGCGCCAGGTGCCGCCCCCGGAGCATGTACCAGCTGGACACGCCCAGGACGAAGATCGCGGCGGTGACGTAGCCCGCGCTGACGGTGTGGACGAATTTGGCCTGCGCGACGCTGTTGAACATCACCTCGAAGAAGCTGGTCAGTTCCATCCGCATCGTGATCGGGTTGAATTCCGCGCCGACCGGATTCTGCATCCAGCCATTGGCGATCAGGATCCACAGCGCCGAGAAATTCGACCCGATGGCCACCAGCCAGCCCACGACGAGGTGGCCGACCTTGCTGAGCCGGTCCCAGCCGAAGAACCACAGGCCGACAAAGGTCGCCTCCATGAAGAAGGCCATCAGACCCTCGATCGCCAGCGGAGCGCCGAAGACATCGCCGACATATTGCGAGTAATAGGACCAGTTCATGCCGAACTGGAATTCCATCACGACGCCCGTCGCCACGCCCATGGCGAAGTTGATGCCGAACAGCAAACCCCAGAACTTGGTCATCTGCCGCCAGATGGGACGGTTGGTCATGACATAGACCGTCTCCATGATGGCGACCAGGATCGACAGACCCAGGGTCAGCGGCACGAACAGAAAGTGGTAAAGGGCGGTCATGGCGAATTGCAGCCGCGACAGCTCGACGACACCGATATCCATGGGCGCGTTCCTTTTGCGTTCGCACCGACTCTAACCTTTCGGGCCGGCAATCCCAAGGGCCGGCCGCGTGGCAGGCTGTCGCTGCGGTCGCGTGTCGCATGATCGGTTCGGACAGGATCGGGGCGGCGTGGCGCCGCCGCCGGGTCACAGGCTCAGCCCCTCGGCCTGCCACAGCGCCGGGTCGTGGCTGTCGCCATGCGACCAGAACCATCGGCCCAGATAGCGGTCGTGGACATGCGGCAGGCGAAACCGGAACGCTCCGCGATCGGCCAGCACGACGAAATCCATGTGGATCTGATACGAGGTGACGGCGGCGATCCGGGACGGATCGGGCGCGTAATGGCCCCGATGGACCGGACAGCTCATCAGCACCAGCCGGTTGAGGTGCAGGCCCAGGCTTGAGCCATGCATCGCCACGCTGCCGCCATGACTGTGGGCAAGAATGTCCGGCCGGCTCAGGCCACGGGCCAGGATCCATGCCGACAGGTGTCGGGCCCCGGCATGGCGGGCATGATCGCTCCAGCCGCCCGACCAGGAAAAGAAATCGGGCGCCGCGTAGAGACCGGGGCAATGGTTCCGGAGGATATAATCGTGGAACAGCCCCGAAGGCTGCCACCAATCGCTGTGCGGCGTGCCCACGCGGGCGAAATGGGTGCCATGGACGATCAGCGCGTCCGGGGCCGCAGCGGCGGGCGCGGAGGGCGGCGTCGCGGACCGCCCCTGACCGGCGGGCGCCGGCAGCCTGCCCAGCCGCGCCAGCGCCGTGCGTGCCATCCGCACCGCCAGCGGGTCGGCGTCCTCTTCGACCACCTCGGCCAGCGTCGCAATGGGCAGAGCAGGATCGCTGACCATGTCCAGCAGCGAGATCGCGGCCGCGGCCCGTTCGCTTGCGCCCGGATGACCAAGAGCCAGAAGCAGCAAATCCAGCGCGACATGCCGATCCGCGCTGTCGTAGAGCGTTGCGGTCATCTCGTCCATCACGGCCTGCCGCGCCGCGGCCTGCGCCGCGATCGCGGCCTCGTCGCGCGGGGCGAAGGGATCGAACGGCGGCAGCATGGCATGGCGTTCGACAAGGCGCGGCATTTCGTCGGCCAGGCGGAAGGCGCCGCCGGGCCGCGGATCGGGCAGATCGAAGAGGTCGCGTTCGGCCCCCAGATCGGCCAGCAGCGCATCGTATTCGCCATTTCCGTAGAGCACACCCAGAACCAGCAGCAATGCCTGCCGCGAGGCCCGGCCCCGCGGATCGCCCGTCACCGGTTCGCGCGGCGATGCGGGTTCGCTGATCGCAATCTCGTCCATGCCCCCTCCGCCGCCTGCAGGCAGAGGGATCATATCACGAAAATCGGCCCGCCGCTCAGAAGGCGCGGAAGGTCATCGTGGTCAGGGTGCGGCTGATATGGGGGATGTCGAACAGCCTGTCCGACAGGAAGCGGCCGACATCCTCGTCCTCGGGGATATAGATCTTGGCCAGCAGGTCGTAATCGCCCGAGGTCGAATAAAGTTCGCTGACGATCTCGCGGTCATAGATCGCCTCGGCAACCTCGTAGGTGCGGCCGGGCTCGCAGCGGAACTGGACGAAGACGGGGCGCATGGGGACCTCTTGGGTTGGGACTGGGCGGCAGGTTAGCGCGCCGTCTCGGGGGCGGTCCAGTCCCCCCGCGCCCAGCCCGACCAGAACCGCCCCATCAGCAGGACCGCCGCCAGCGACAGCCCCGCGCAGAGGCCCAGCCACAGCCCGACCGGCCCGAAACCCAGCGGAAAGGCAAGGCCCCAGGCGACCGGCATCCCCACGGCCCAATAGCTGAAGGCCGCGATCCACATCGGGACGCGGGTGTCGTGGACGCCGCGCAGAAAGCCCACCGCGACAACCTGCAGCGCGTCGGTCAACTGGAACAGGGCGGCATACATGACCAGCGTCACGCCCAGCGACACGATCATCGGCGCCTGCGGATCGGCGGGGTCCAGAAAGACCCGCACCAGCGGCGCCGCGAAACCCAGATAGATGGCGATGAAAAGGATTGCGAACAGGATCGCCAGCCCGGTCACCGCCATGGCGGCGTCGTGCATTCCCCGACGATCGTCGCGCCCCTTGGCCTGCCCGACCCGGATCGTCGCCGCGTTCGACAGCCCCAGATGCGCCATGAAGGTGATCGCGGTCAGTTGCAGCGCAATGCCGTGGGCGGCCAGTTGCGGCGTGCCGATCCAGCCCATCATCACGTTCGAGGCCACGAACAGCGCCCCTTCGGCCAGCAGGGTGACGCCGATCGGCAGGCCCAGCCGGAAGACCCGGCACAGCGCCTGCCAGTCGGACCGCCAGAAGCGGGTGAAAAGTTCGTATTTGCGCGCGACCGGCAGCCAGCCGGCATACAGCGCCAGGATCACCGCCGCGGTGATCTGGACCGCGAGGCTGGCGATGGCGGCGCCCCGGACGCCCAGTTCCGGCGCCCCGAGATTGCCGAAGATGAAGACCCAGTTCAGCGCGATGTTCAGCGGCAGCCCGGCCAGCGTGACCCACATCACGACCTGCGTCCGTTCCAGCGCGGCCAGATAGGAATTCAGCGTCAGCGCGACGAGGTTGGCGATCAGCCCCCAGCCCGCGATGCGCAGGTAGTCCTGCGCCAGTTGCGACACCACAGGCGTCTGGCCCAGCCCCAGCAGGACGGGGCGCGAGAACCACATCGAGGGCATGACCAGCAGGCCGAAGCCCAGGGACAGCCACAGCGCCATGCGGGTGACGCGGCGGACCTGGGTTTCGTCGCCGCGGGCGATGGCGGTGGCCATCAGGCCCATGACGGCGGTGCCGAAACCCATGCCGAGAAAGAACAGCACCTGCACGAACGAGGTGGCGATGACCAGCGCCGCCAGCGATTCGACGCCATGCCAGCCGACCATCAGCGTGTCGCTGACGCCGATGGCCATGCGCGCCAGATGGCTGCCGATCAGCGGCAGGCCCAGCGACAGCGTCGCCGCGACATGGGGGGCGTAACGTCCAAGCATGGTCCCGCCATATCCGCGCCCGCCTGCGCCGTCCATCGCCCGATTGGCACGATGCGCGGGAACCGGCCTTTGCGCGGCGCCCGGGGGATGCCGCCTCAGGCAGGCGGCGGCGCGGTCGTGGCGCGCATGATCAGTTCGCAGTCGAACCGGGTGCGGGCCAGCGGCTGACCGGCCTCGCTGTCCACGGAATCGGCCAGATGTTCGGCGGCGGCCGCGCCGATCCGGCGCGCCGGGATGCGGATCGTGGTCAGCGCCGGCTCCAGCTCGGCCGAGCCCACGAAATCGCCGATGCCGATGATCGACAGATCGCGCGGCACCGACAGGCCCAGCTTCAGCGCGGCATAGAGCGCGCCCTGGGCGATCACGTCGTTGCCGCAAAGCAGCGCCGTCGGGCGGTCAGCCGCCGCCAGCAAATCCAGGCAGGCGCGCTTGGCCTGCGCGGTGCTGTAGGGGGTGCGGACGCGCCAGCCTTCGGGCGTGTGGATCGAGGCCGCCTGCAGCGCCGCCATCGCCGCCGCGCGGCGCAGGCGGGCGCGGTCATTCTCGCCCGTATCGGGAAAGATCGCAGCGATCCGGCGGTGGCCCAGCATCAGCAGATGATCCGCCGCGATCCGCCCGGCCTCGGCATTGTCCACGCCCAGGCACGAGATCATCGAGGCGGGATCGTAGTTCCAGACCGCCAGAACCGGCAGCCCCTGTTCGCGCAGGACGCGATAGGTGTCGGCGCCGTGGTCCAGCCCGATCAGCGCCAGCGCATCGACCCGGTGTTCCAGCAGCTTGCGCACCAGCGCATATTCGTTGGCCAGATCATAGCCATGCGCGGCCAGCAGCAGGGTAAAGCCGCGCGCGCTGACCGCATCGTTGAAAGCCTGGATCAGTTCCGAGAAGATGACATCGGCGATGGTCGGCACCACCAGCCCGATCGTCGCGCTGCGCCGGCCATGGATCGTCTGCGCCGCACGGTTGCGGATATAGCCCGATTTCCGGATCGCCAGATCGATCTTCTTGCGCGTCGCGGGGTGGACCAGCTGGGGATGGTTCAGCGCCCGCGACACCGTGGCCGCCGACACGCCCGCAAGCCTGGCCACGGAAACAATATCAGCCTTATCCCTTTGCTTTTTCATCGTTCCCCGGCGACAGTCAGCATTTTCATGAAAACATTTGCAAGACTATTTTCATGTCCTATCGTGGAGCTTGCGATCCGGCAATGGCTGATTGGCGGATCCGCGCGGGCCGGGCTTGACGGCCGCGCGAAGGGGGGGATGAGGCAGATGAACATCGCCGATGACATTCTTTCGGTCGACGGGGTGATGACCCGCGCACGCGCCGCGCAGGCCGGATACGAGGCGCAGGGCAGCCAGTCGCGCTATGACCGCGCCGCGCAGGCCGCCGCCTGGGCGATCATGGAGCCGGGGCGGAACCGCCTGCTGGCGGAACTGGCCGTCAGGACGACCGGCCTTGGCAATGTCGCCGACAAGATCACCAAGAACCACCGCAAGACGCTGGGCCTGATGCGCGACATCCGGGACGTTCGGACCTTCGGCATCATCGCGGATGATCCGGCCACCGGCATTACCGAAATCGCCCGCCCCATCGGCGTGATCGGCGCGGTCGTGCCCTCGACCAACCCGGCGGCGACGCCGGCCAACAACATCGTCAACGCGCTGAAATGCGGCAATGCGATCATCCTGTCGCCCTCGCCCAAGGGTGTGGCCTGCTGCGAGATGCTGCTGGATTACATCCATGCCGAATTCGACAAGATCGGCGAGGACAAGGCGCTGGTCCAGATGCTGCCCGCGCCGGGCAGCAAGGCCAAGACGCAGCGGCTGCTGGAAACCTGCGATCTGGCCATCGTCACCGGCAGCCAGGACAACGTGCGTCGCGCCTATGAAAGCGGCACCCCCGCCATCGGGGTCGGCGCGGGCAATGTCGCCGTGATCGTGGACGAGACCGCCGATCTGGCCGCGGCCGCCGCCAGGATCGCGGCATCGAAGACCTTCGACAACGCGACCTCCTGTTCGTCCGAGAACGCGCTGATCGTGGTCGACGCGATCTATGACGATTTCCTCGCCGCGATGGCGGCCGAAGGCGGCGCGGTCGTTCCCGCCGCCGAGGCGGGCGGCATCGTCGCAAGATTGTGGCCCGACGGACATCTGAACCGCGAGATCATCGCGCGCGACGCCGATGTCACGGTCGAGAAGCTGGGCCTGACCGGCCGGGTGCGCGAAGGCACGCGCTTTCTGGCGGTCGAGACCGACGGGATCGGCCCGGATCATCCCCTGTCGGGCGAAAAGCTGAGCCGGGTCGCCGCGCTGTATCGCGCGCGCGATTTCGCGGATGCCACCCGCATCGCCCGCCGGATCCTGACCCATCAGGGCGCGGGTCATTCCATCGGCCTGCATTCGGCCGATCCCGACCGGCCCGTCGCAATAGGCCGCGACCTGCCGGTCTGCCGGGTCATCGTCAATCAGGCGCATTGTTTCGCCACCGGCGGGGCCTTCGACAACGGGCTGCCCTTTTCGCTGTCGATGGGCTGCGGTTCCTGGGGCGGCAATTCCATCGACGCCAATCTGCATTGGCGGCATTTCACGCAGACAACGCGCGTCGTGCGGGCGATCCCGCCCCGCGAACCGGAACTGGACGAGATCTTCGCCGGCTACTGGGCCGAGGCCGGGCGATGAGATTCGATCCCGACCGGCCGCCCGAAGGCACGATCCGCGACTGGCTGGATTTCCGTGCCGAGAACGAGGCACAGCGGATCTGCCATGTCTTTCCCGAGGATGGCGGCACCCTGAACTGGTCGGAACTGCGTAACGGCGCCGCCGACATTGCCGGGCGCCTGGCCGCGATGGGGATCCCGAAAGGCGCCAGCGTCGCGCTGATGATGCCCAATGGGCGCAACGCCGTGCTGGGCCTGTTCGGTGCGCTTTATGGCGGCTTTCGCGCGACGATGATCAACCTGGTCGCCGGGGCCGAGGCGATCGGCTATGCATTGTCGCATTCGCGGGCGGCGATCGTGCTGGTGGCGGAGTCGCAGCGCGATCTGCTGGACCGCGCCCTGCCCCGGACCGACCGGCCGGTGATCGTGACCGCGGGCGCGGACGGCTTCGACTGGCCAGGGGACGGGGCTGCCGGCGCGCCGCACCCGCACGGGTCCGGCGACGACGCGCTGCTGATGTATACGTCGGGGACGACCGGGCGGCCCAAGGGCGTGCTGCACAGCCATGCCAGCCTGCTGGCGGGCGGCTGGACCACCTGCGCGGCGCATGGTCTGTCGCCCGGGGACCGCGCGATGTGCGTGCTGCCGATCTATCACATCAACGGGCTGTGCGTGACGATCATGGGGCCGCTGGTCTCGGGCGGCGCGGCGATCGTCTGCGAACGCTTTTCGGCGGGCCGGTTCTGGACCCTGTGCGAGGAACACCGCGCCACCTGGTTCTCGGTCGTGCCGACCATCATCTCGCATCTGCTGCATGGCGAGGCGGCGCCGGATCCGGCCACGCGGGCACGAATCCGGTTCGGCCGGTCGGCCTCGTCCGCGCTGGCGGTCGAGGTCCAGAGCGCGTTCGAGCAGCGTTTCGGCATCCCGATCGTCGAGACCATGGGCCTGACCGAGACCGCGGCCCAGATCCTGTCGAACCCGCTGCCGCCCGGATTGCGCAAGATCGGATCGCCCGGCCGGGCGATCGGCAACGAGGTGGCGATCATGGATGCCGGGTTGCGGCCCCTGCCCCCCGGAACCGAGGGCGAGATCTGCGTGCGCGGCCCGAACGTGATGCGCGGCTATCTGGACAATCCCGATGCCACGGCGGCGGCGCTGACGCCCGATGGCTGGCTGCGCAGCGGCGATCTGGGCCGGATCGACGCGGAGGGCTATGTCTTTGTCACCGGCCGGCTGAAGGAACTGATCATCAAGGGCGGCGAGAACATCGCCCCGCGCGAGATCGACGAGGCGCTTTACGCCCATCCCGACGTGATCGAGGCCGCCGCCTTCGCCCGCAAATGCGCCCGCTACGGCGAACGGGTCGAGGCCGCGGTGGCGCTGCGGCCGGGATCGGCGCTGACGATCGCGGATCTGGCCCGGCTTTGCGAGGATCGGCTGGGCCGGTTCAAGTCGCCCGATGTGATTCACCTGATGGACGAGCTGCCCAAGGGCCCGTCCGGCAAGATTCAACGCCTGCGGCTGGCGGACATGACCGGATGACGCCGCAACCCGTCCGCTTTGGGAGGAGAGGACGGAACCACAAGATCAACATTTGCCCTGGGAGGAGAAGAAGATGACCCTGAACGCCTTGCTGAAAGCCGCCCTGACCGGCGCCGGGAGCGCCGCGCTGATCGCATCGGCCGGAATGGCCGCCGCGCAGGAATACCCCGAACGCCCGATCGAGATGGTCGTGACCTTCGGCCCCGGCGGCGGCGCCGACCTGATGGGCCGGCAGATGGGGCGGCTGATGGAAAAGCCGCTGGGCGTGTCGATCCCGGTCTCGAACGTCGCCGGGGCATCGGGCAATGCCGGGCTGACGCGGCTGCGCACCGATCCCGCCGACGGCTATACGATGGGGACGCTGATCTCGCTGACCGTGGCGTCCTGGGCATCCGGGCTGGGCGACAGCAAGCCCGAGGATTTCCAGGTTCTGGCCGTGGTCCAGAACTCGCCCTCGTTCCTGTTCGTCCCCGCCTCCAGCCCCTACCAGACGGCCGAGGATCTGTTCGCCTATGCCAAGGAGAATCCGGGCGAACTGACGGTGGCGACCTCGGGCTATGGCACGCAGGACGACGTGACGCTGAAGCTGCTGGCCCGTGACGGCGTGCAGATGGAGAATGTGCCGTTCCAGGCGCCCGGCGAACGCTATGCCTCGCCCATCGGCGGGCATACGGCGGTGCTGTACGAGGAACCGGGCGATGTCGCGCAATTCCTGAAGGCCGGGCAGCTGAAGCCGCTGGTGGTGTTTTCCAAGGAACGCCACCCATCCTTTCCGGACGTTCCGACCTCGGTCGAACTGGGCTACGACATCTCGGGGCTGGACAATTTCCGCACCGTCGCGGTGCGCGCCGGCACCGATCCGGCCATCGTCGAAAAGCTGCAATCGGCGGTCGAGGAATCGGTGGCCAGCGCGGAATGGCAGACCTTCTGTGCCGAAACCTACAGCTGCATCCAGCCGGTCACGGGCGAGGAGGCCCAGGCGATGATCCGCGATTTCCTGCAACTGATCACGGACCAGCTGGCAAGCTGAGGCGGCAGGATGGCGATGGCCCCGAACATGCGAACCGAGGATGCGGCACGACAGGCCGCCGCGCCGCCGACCCCGCGGGCGCGGCGCGCCAAACGGTTGATCCCGGTCGCGGTGCCCGCCCTGCTGCTGGCCGCTTCGCTGGCTCTGCCGGGCTTCATGTTCAGTTCCGACCGGCGCCCGGACGTGCCCGGCCTTGGACCGGCGGCATGGCCGAACGCGGTGCTGGCGCTGCTGGCGCTGTGTTCGGCGATCTGGCTTTTCTCCGAGGTCTGGCTGCTGGTCCGGGGCCGCGTCTCGACCAGCCTTGCCACGCCGCATGACGAGGATGTCTATCATTACGGAAAGGCGCTGACCGGCATCCTTCTGGTCATCGCCTTCGGCTGGCTGCTGCCGATCGTGGGCTTCGCGCTGGCCTGCGCGGGATTTCTGCTGGTCTGGTGCCTGTATGGCGGCCTGCGCCATCCGGCGGTCCTGCTGCTGGTGCCGACCATCGGCACGGTGGCGCTGTTGTGGATGTTCATGGGTCTGGCGCTGATGCCGCTGAGCCGGGGCGCGGGCGTCTTCGACCGGTTCAGCGTCTGGCTGCTGCAACTTCTGGGCATCTACTGAGAGGGCGCGACGATGCAGACGATAGACCTGCTGATGGCCGGCTTTGCCTCGGCCTTCCAGATCACCGCCTTCCTGACGGTGGTCGCGGGCCTGCTGGTCGGCGTGATCGCGGGCGCGCTGCCGGGTATTTCCTTTGTCAACGCGATGGCGATGGCGCTGCCCTTCACCTATGCGATGAATGTGACCCACGCGATGCTGTTTCTGGGCGGGATCTATGTCGGCGGGGTCTTCGGCGGCTCGATCTCGGCCCTCATGATCAACGTGCCGGGCACGCCGGCCTCGCTGCCCGCGACCTGGGACGGCTATGCGATGACGAAGAAGGGGCAGGTCAAGCGTGCCCTGACCATCGCTGTCACAGCCTCCGCCGTGGGCGGGCTGGTCAGCGCGCTGCTGCTGACCTTCCTGTCGGCGCCCTTCGCGACCTTCGCGATGAAGTTCTCGCAGCCGGAATTCTTCGCCGCCACCGTGCTGGGGCTGGTCAGCGTCATCGCCATCGCCAAGGACAAGCCGGTCATCACCATGATCTCGCTGCTCAGCGGCATGGCCATCGGCACGGTCGGCGTCGATCCGCTTTACGGCCAGGCGCGGTTCAGCTTTGGCATCCCCGAGGTCGAAAGCGGCATCCGCTTCGTCGTGGTGATGATCGGGCTTTTCGCCATCGGCGAGGTGGTCGATCTGGTCGCCACCGACCGCGACCTGCGGCCCAGGAAGGCCGATGGCAAGGTCGCCGGCGCCAGCTTTCGCGACATCTGGAACGTCAAGGGCGCGATCGCGCGCGGCACCGCCCTGGGCTGCATGATCGGCGTCATTCCGGGCGCCGGGGCGACACCCGGCGCGGTCATCGCATACGGGGTCGAGAAACAGGTCAATCCGCGCGGCAAGGAATTCGGCACCGGGATCGAGGCCGGGCTGGCCGCGCCCGAGGCGGCCAAGAACGCCACCACCGGGGCGGCGATGGTGCCGCTGCTGACGCTGGGCATTCCCGGCAGCGCGGCAACCGCGATCATGCTAGCCGCGATGATGCTGCAAGGGGTCAATCCCGGCCCGCTGCTGTTCATCATGGATCCGTCGATGGTCTATACGATCTTCGCCGCCATGATCATCGCCAACGTGCTGATGATCGGCGCGGGCGTGGGCGTGGCGCAGATGTTCTCGACCCTGATGCGGACGCCGCCGGCGATCCTGGCCGGTTTCATCGTCATCCTCAGCCTGATCGGGGCCTACGGGGTGCGCAACAACATCTTCGACGTCTATGTCTGCCTGGTCTTCGGCGTCATCGGCTGGGCGATGAAGCGGGTGGGCTTTCCCTCGGCGCCGCTGGTTCTGGGAGTGATCCTGGGACCGCTTGCGGAACGCTATTTCCTCACCTCGATTGCAAATTCCCGTCAGGATTACACGGTCTTCTTTACACGTCCGATCAGCGCGACGATCCTGTCGCTGGCGCTGATCTTCGTGCTGTGGTCGCTGTGGCCCTCGGTCCGGACGCGGATCGGCCGCCAGCCCGCGCAGGCCAAGCCCAAGGAGCGATGATGAACCAGCCCCGGATCGACACCTCGCCCAGGGTTTCCGACGAAATCCGCAAGACCACCTGCTACATGTGCGCCTGCCGCTGCGGCATCAACGTCCACATGAAGGACGGCCGCGTCGCCTATATCGAGGGCAATCGCGACCATCCCGTGAACAAGGGCGTGCTGTGCGCCAAGGGTTCGGCCGGGATCATGCAGGTCAATGCGCCATCCCGGCTGCGCGCGCCCCTGCGCCGGGTCGGGCCGCGCGGTTCGGGCCGGTTTCAGGAGATTTCCTGGGACGAGGCTCTGGGTCTGGCGAAGGACTGGCTGACGCCCATTCGCAAGAACGATCCGTCGAAACTGGCCTTCTTCACCGGCCGCGACCAGTCGCAAAGCTTCACCAGCTTCTGGGCGCAGGCCTTCGGTACGCCGAATTATGCCGCCCATGGCGGATTCTGTTCGGTCAACATGGCGGCGGCGGGCATCTATACGATGGGCGGCGCGTTCTGGGAATTCGGCCAGCCCGACTGGGACCGGGCGAAGCTGTTCATGCTGTTCGGCGTGGCCGAGGATCACGACAGCAATCCGATCAAGATGGGCATCGGCAAGCTGAAGGCGCGCGGCGCGCGCATCATCGGCGTCAATCCGATCCGGTCGGGCTATAATGCGGTGGCCGACGAATGGCTGGGGATCACGCCGGGCACGGATGGGCTGCTGATCCTGGCGCTGGTCCATTGCCTGATGGCGGCGGGCCGGATCGATCTGGATTATCTGGCGCGCTATACCGACGCGCCGCTGCTGGTCGATGAGCAGACCGGCCTGTTCCTGCGCGATCAGGACGGCAGGGCGCTGGTGATCGACCGCGCCACCGGCGGGCTGGCCGCCTTCGACGGCAGGGGCGTGCGCCCCGACCTGAATGCCGCCCATCCCGGCCATCGCACGGTGTTGCAGCTGATGGCCGAACGCTATCTGCAACCCGAATACGCCCCCGAGGCGGTCGCCGACCGCTGCGGCATCCCCGCCGCCCGCATCCGCGCCGTCGCCGACGAGATCGCGCGCGTGGCCTTTGACGAGGCGATCGTGCTGGACCGTCCCTGGACCGATTTCCGGGGCGAGCGGCACGACACCATGACCGGACGCCCGGTGGCCTTCCACGCCATGCGCGGCATCTCGGCCCATTCCAACGGCTTCCAGACCTGCCGCGCGCTGCACATGCTGCAGATCCTGCTGGGTTCCATCGAGGTGCCGGGCGGGTTCCGCTTCAAGCCGCCCTATCCAAAACCCGCGACCGCCCATCCGAAACCGCATTGCAAGGTGACGCCCGACACGCCGCTGGACGGCCCGCATCTGGGCTTTGTCCACGGCCCCGAGGATCTGGCGCTGAAGGAGGACGGCAGCCCGGCCCGGATCGACAAGGCCTTCACCTGGGAAAACCCGATGTCGGCGCATGGGCTGATGCACATGGTGATCTCGAACGCCCATGCCGGCGATCCCTACCGGATCGACACGCTGTTCATGTATATGGCGAACATGTCGTGGAATTCGTCGATGAATACCGGCGGCGTCATGAAGATGCTGACCGATACCGACGAGAACGGCGATTACGTCATCCCGCGCATCATCTATTCCGACGCCTACGCATCCGAGATGGTGGCCTATGCCGACCTGATCCTGCCCGACACGACCTATCTGGAACGCCACGACTGCATCAGCCTGCTGGATCGCCCGATCTCCGAGGCCGGCGCCGCCGCGGATGCGATCCGCTGGCCGGTGGTCGAACCCGACCGCGATGTGCGCGGCTTTCAGACCGTGCTGATCCAGCTGGCGAACCTGATGAAACTGCCCGGCTTCGTGCACGAGGATGGCCGCCCGAAATGGCGCGATTATGCCGATTACATCGTCAACCACGAACGCAAGCCGGGCATCGGTCCGCTGGCGGGCTTTCGCGGCGATGGCCGCGAGGTGGGACGCGGGGCGCCGAACCCCGACCAGTTGAAACGCTATGTCGACAATGGCGGCTTCTTCGTCTCGCATATCCCCGAGGGCGCCGATTTCTACAAGCCGTGGAACATGGATTACCAGGATTGGGCCGTCGGCATGGGCCTTTACGACGCGCCGCAGCCCTACCTCTTCAGCCTCTATGTCGAGCCGCTGCGCAAGTTCCAGCGCGCCGCCGAAGGCCACGGCGAGCGCCAGCCCCCCGACCACCTGCGCGACCGGCTGCGCCGGGTGATGGAGCCGCTGCCGATCTGGTATCCCCCGTTCGAGGACGATCACGCCGATCCCGCCGAATACCCGATCCACGCCCTGACCCAGCGACCGATGGCGATGTATCATTCGTGGGGTGGCCAGAATGCCTGGCTGCGCCAGATCCACGGGCGGAACCCGATGTATCTGCCGCGCGGGGTCTGGGAATCGCACGGCTTCGCCGATGGCGACTGGGCGCGGCTCAGTTCGGTCCATGGCAGCATCACCGTTCCGGTCGCCCTTCATGCCGGGCTGAACGGCAGCACCATCTGGACCTGGAACGCCATCGGCAAACGCAAGGGCGCATGGGCGTTGGACGAGGACGCGCCCGAGGCAACGAAAGGCTTTCTCTTGAACCACCTGATCCATGAATTGCTGCCGCCGAAAGGCGACGGGATGCGCTGGTCCAATTCCGACCCGATCACCGGTCAGGCAGCCTGGTTCGACCTGCGCGTGAAGATCGAGAAGGTGCCGCCGCAGGACGAGGCCGATCCCGGATTCGCGGCCATCGCCTCGCCCGTCGGCCGGGGCCCGCGCAACCTGCGCTGGAAGGTGGGCAGATGACCGCGCTGCCGGAACGGACCGAACGCAAGCTGGGCCTTGTCATCGACCTCGACACCTGCGTCGGCTGCCATGCCTGCGTGATCAGCTGCAAGGGCTGGAACACCGAAAATTACGGCGCGCCGCTGTCGGACATGGATGCCTATGGCGCCGATCCGGTCGGCACCTTCCTGAACCGCGTCCACAGCTACGAGATCGAGCCCGAGGGCGGCGGCTGCGCGCAGATCGTCCATTTCCCCAAATCCTGCCTGCATTGCGAGGACGCGCCCTGCGTCACCGTCTGCCCGACAGGCGCCAGCTACAAGCGCGCCGAGGACGGGATCGTGCTGGTCAACGAGGATGCCTGCATCGGCTGCGGCCTGTGCGCCTGGGCCTGCCCCTATGGCGCGCGGGAAATGGATCAGGCCGCGGGCGTGATGAAGAAATGCACGCTCTGCGTGGACCGCATCTACAACGAGAACCTGGAAGAGGTGGACCGCGTGCCCGCCTGCGTGCGCACCTGCCCGGCCGGAGCGCGCCATTTCGGCGATCTGGGCGATCCGGACAGCGCCGTCAGCCAGCTGGTGGCCGAACGCGGCGGTTTCGACCTGATGCCGGAACAGGGAACCAGACCGGTCAACAAATACCTGCCGCCGCGGCCCAGGGACCGGCTGGATGGCGGGCCGGCCCCGTCGGCGCCGGCCCGGCAACCGCACGATGCGTCAGGCTTCTTCGCCTGGCTCGACCGCGCGCTGGAGAAGATCTGATGCATCCGGCCCCTTCCGTCATCATCTTTACCGTCCTGTCGGGCGCGGGCTTCGGCTATCTGGCCTTTCTGGGTCTTGGATTCGCCACGACAGGCTGGCCGGCCTTCTGGCAATTCGCGCTGGCCTTCGCGATGGCCGCGGGCGGGCTGATCTCGTCCATCTTCCACCTCGGCAATCCGCAGCGCGGCCTGCTGGCGTTCACCCAATGGCGCACAAGCTGGCTGTCGCGCGAAGGCTGGGCGGCGGTCACGACATTGCTGGTGATGGCGCTTTTCGCCATCGCCGCGATCTTCTTCGGCCGGGTGCTGCTGCCGCTGGGCATCATCGGCGCGGCCATGTCGGTCGCGACCGTGTTCGTCACCTCGATGATCTATGCGCAGATGAAGACGGTGCCGCGCTGGAACTCGCCCCTGACACCGGCCTATTTCATCGCCTGCGCGCTGACCGCCGGGGCGCTGCTGTCCGGATCATGGGCGCTGTCGATTCCGCTGCTGGTGGCCCTGGGGCTCTTGCAGGCGGTCTGCTGGCTGACGGGCGACGGCCGCTTCGCCAAACGCGGCCACGACATGAATTCAGCCACCGGGCTGTCGGGCCGGGTGCGCCTGTTCGAATCCCCTCACAGCGGCAGCAATTACCTGCTTCGGGAATTCGGCTTTCAGGTCGCCCGGCGCCACGCTGCCAAGCTGAGGCTGATCGGCATCGGCCTGATCGCGGTCCTGCCCGCGATCGTCCTTCTGTTCGGCAGGCATCCGGCCCTGTTCGGGCTGGCTTTCGCACTGCATCTGGCCGGCGCCTTCGTGTCGCGCTGGCTGTTCTTCGCCGAGGCGCGTCATGTCGTGCAGCTTTATTACGGGCGCCAGGCAGCCTAGTACTACAGTTGCGCATTACGATGACTTCTGATTCAATTTCCCAAACGAATGGGGGATTTGGCGGATGTCGGTGTCTGAATGGGCTGCGGCGGCATTGGATTGGCGCAGTGCGCTTGATGGGCTGAAGGCGTTCATTG